>CAYYYD010000025.1:0-20066 GCA_964475885.1 uncultured Christensenella sp. | reverse complement strand
CATGGTCTAATGCCGAAAAGTACGGGTTAAATTTTAACATCGAAGAGAGATACCCTTTATAATAAGAGTGCCTTATGTAATTTATAAAATCGAATAAACAGATAAACTAAAACGAGCGTTATGGTTTTATTAAACCATAAACAAAGCGTGTAAACCTCTTTATCGGTTTAAATGTTTTTTAACAAAAATTACCTTTTATTGTTTGTTTAACGTATTCGGCACATTTCGGGGTGTTTAGTGTAATTATATTGTAATTTAAGTTTAATTCGACATAATTCAACAATTTTGTACAAAAATAGTAAACATTCGCACAATTATAAACAAAATTATGTTGCAAAAACAAATAAATTGTAGTACAATGTAACTAATAAAACCAAAAGGAGTTCTTATGCAAAGAAAAAAGGTGTTTTTGTTGCAGGATACAAAGGAAGCCAACGAGCGATTGAAAGAGAGTTTTGCGGGTACAGAAGAATTTTCGGTTGTCGGTTGTGCAGAAGACGGCATTAACGCCGTTACTTTGGTTGCCGAAAAGAAGCCCGATTTTCTTATTACCGATATTGTGCTTTCGGGGTACGACGGCATAAGCGTTGTCAGAAAAATAAAAGAACTGGGCTTGCCCGTCAAAATAATAGTTTTAAGTGCGTTGATGAGAGAAGAGATTATTACCAACGTTATAGAGCAGGGCGCAGATTATTTTATGGCAAAGCCGTACAATTTTAAGGTTTTGTCAGAGCGTATGTTAGAAATTTATCAGGAGAAAAATTCCGAAGCCAAAAGAAAAAGCATAGAATTTCACAATGTTACGCTAGAAGAAAAGATAAGCAGAATTTTTATAAACGTAGGTATTCCGCCACATATAAAGGGTTATTCTTTTTTAAGAGAAGGCGTTAAAATGGCGGTCGAAGAACCCGAAATAATAAACAGTATTACCAAACGGCTTTATCCGTCTATCGGCGAAAAGTACAAAACCACCGCAAGTAAGGTAGAGCGTGCGATAAGGCACGCAATAGAAGTTGCGTGGAACAGGGGCAGAATAGAAACCATAAACAGTATATTGGGCGTGCGCGCGTATGTCGGTGCGGAAAAGCCGACTAACGGCGAGTTTATAGCGTTAGTCGCAGACAAAATGCTTTTAGAAAAGGCTTAAACGATATACGGGGCAAAAACAATTTTGTTATATGTCTAATAAACGTCAAAATTTTTAACGAAATATGCAAAAAAAAGCGTGAAAACAGTTTACAAATTTTTCTTATGTATATATAATATAGGGCAGTTAAATATGGGTAACAACTATTTAATTGTATAAATATATATGGTAGTATACGGAGAAGAAAATGGCAGGTTGGAAAAAATGCCCCAGATGTGATTTAAATTACATCAGAGAGGACGAAGAGTATTGTGATGTTTGCAAGGCAGAACTAAAAAAAGGTCCGCAACTTATTTTTGCGGTCGACGAAGAAGAAGACGAAGCGTTAGAACTTTGTCCTAATTGCAGAGTCAATTATTTAAAACCGGGCGAAACAATATGCGAAAGTTGCGCTAAAAAGTTTGCAGACAGCGTAGAACCGGATGTTTCCGACGACGACGAAACTTGGAAAGAGTATTTAGACGACGAAGAAGACGACGAAGAAGAAGAGTCCGAAGAAATGCTTTCGCTTTCTAAACTCGTAGAAGAAGAAGGCGACGAGTTCTTTGACGACGAAGAAGAAGACGAAGAAGAAGTATACGAAAGCGACGAGCCCGACGATTTTGAAATTCCCGAAATCGACGAATCGGATTTCGAAGACACCGATGAAGACGAAGAAGACGAAAACGACGACGAAGATTTTGACGAATAAGGTATAACCTTTTAAAATCGGGCAATAATTTCCGTATGATTAAAAGCACGGTAAGTATTTCCCAAGTAAAGCAGGCGGTACTAAAATTATATCAAAAGCCGGTAATCGTATCGGTTGACCTTGGCAGAAACAAGCGCGTTAAATTTAACGGAACGCTTACGGGTGTTTACCCCGCATTGTTTACGGTAAGCCCCTTCGATAAATCTTTTAAGGGCAAAACGTCGTATTCTTATTCGGAATATATGTGCGGTCGGGTAAGTTTAAAAGAACTTGCCGAATAAAATCTAACAACATCAAACACATATTTTAGTGTTAACACGTAAAAAGCGATTTGTTAAACTTGTTTAACAAATCGCTTTTATTAACTATTTGTTTTGCATTTTTTACAATTTCAAATTGTTTTATTATTGTTACCATTCTTTGTGGTTATTTATTTTCATACAATAGTTTTTTATTAACTTTGATATTCTTCAACCAATTCTAATAATTCGGCAGGAGTAGTAACGACATCTAATGTGTCTCCATTAATGTCAAAGAACTCCACTTCAAAAGCTTTGCCGTCATATTCACAAACAATAGTTCCTTCTGTTCCTGACGGTATGTTTTCGTAATCCTGTATTGTTTTCACAACATCTAATTCCTTCATAGTTATTTCTCCTTTTTATCTGGATATACAGTAACAATTTTATATGTCATTCTCTTATTGTCTTTTTGCACAACAGCAACAACATTTGCGCTAACGCTCTTACCATCTTTGCCAATAAGTACAGTGTGGTATGTATGTTTCAACCCATATTGCGTTTGAATGGTTTTTGTGGGTTCACGGTTAATTATCGCACCAACTACAACGTTATGAAATTTTTTGGAATCATTAGCAGTATAACCTAATACATCTCTTAAAAATCGTGCTTTTGAACCACCTTTCGGGTGTTCTGTGTTTAATAAATAACCTTGGGTTTTTTTTGCGCTATATCTTACATCTCCATGTTTAGAAATTGGTTTACTAATAGAATTTACTTTTTTTCTATCCCCAATCGTTTTGCCAAATCCACCGTGATATCCTGCGCCCATATTAGTTTATCTCCTTTGGGTGAGATAAACTAAATTCACTTTCAAAAGGCATTAGTTTTATACCCTGAATTTTTGCCAAATTAAAAATTTTTTCCGGCATTTGTCCATAGACGATAACTGTTTTAGGCTTTAATTTGTTTATTACATAGTCAAAGCCACGGATAAACATATTTCTTCCTTCAACAGTTTTAATACAACCGTGTGTTCCAACTGATATGGTTTTACTTCTTTCTACACCTAAACAAGCAAGTTTATAAGTGCGTTCGTCTCCCCAACGGACATTGGGGATTATTTCTACGCCGTTTTCTTGTAGCCAAAAGGCTAAGGCTTTACCACGATAAGTATTCCATATTTGCATACACAAAGGCATATCGTAGTATAAACTATAATCAGGAGAAATAATTCCCTTATACCGCTTTATAACGGGTAAATACTTTTGTGGGTTATTCCAAAAACATTCAAAAACATTATCGCGTTCATAAAAATGAATCCACGAGTCAAAATTTTGATTGCTTCTGGCTTTTGAAAAGGTTATGACCTTTTCGGGTAACAAGTTACTAGTTGTAATTCGGGGTATTTCTTCTTTCCCTTCATACGTTGCGTTTCTAACTAAAAAAGAGTTAAAAACATCTTTTTCTGCCAATTTTGGCATAGTTAAAATAGAGTGCATTTGTCATCTCCTGTAAAAAATTATTTTCCCAACCTTTGGTTGGCGTCAAATATCCTTGACACAAATTACAGGAAATGTTATACTATTCTTGAAAAGGTGAATTGTAGCAATACATTTCCTATAGCACTTAATGGTTGTTCCAGCAACTGTTAGGTGCTTTTTCTTGTGTACATATTCTTTTAATTTTTTTCTAAAACTCCTATATCTATTAATCTATATTTAACAGGGTTAAAATTTACATTGAAAGTTTTAGACAATTCTTGAATTGCTTTAAACATATATTTTTGTAATGCAAGTGGTTTTTGTGGAATATTTTTATATCTTAATAATCTAAAAAATTCTTTTTTAATAGTGTCTCGGGGCATTAAAATCGCGGCGCCTAAATAATTTGTTTGTCGTTCTATAATTTCAAGTTCTGTTAAACCTTGGCACCAATAGGTTTTTTCCATATCGTTTTTTTTGCAGATATGTGAAATACTACCAGAATTACTTTCGAAAAAATCTTTATCTTTTATCCAGTGCCCTGCTTCGTGAATTACAATAAAATTTTCTTCGTATCTATTCTTTTGTCCGTCTAACACAGTTTGATTTATTAGAATGGTTTTTTTAGGGAAGAACTCTTTAGAGTATTTATCTCCTTCCTTAAATTCGCCTGAAGGCCAAATATACCACATGCCGTCATCGAAGAAAGTTATACCTAAAATGCTTTTATCTGGCGAAATATATTTCCAATTATAAGAACACCCTAATTTATCTAATAAATCATATGGGTCTAGCATAATCGGTTTTTCTAGCCTTTCGGGGAAATATTTTTCATTTATATTGTCAGCCATTAATTCGAGTTCTTCTCTGTTAAAAATCATTATTTAGTATCGTCTCCGTTTTCCATTTTTTCAATGATTTTTAGCCACTCTTGTTCGCCTAGATTTAAGTTTTTTGCTTTTCTTAAAGCAACTCTAACTGCGTCGTTAGACTTTACATATTCAGATATGTCGGGTGCTATGGTATTAGTCTTATTTTTAGCGGATAAATCGTACATTTCGTTTCTTTCGTTTTCGCTAAGTTCAAGAATTTTGATAAGTTTTTCCATTATATCGGGCGAAGGCGAATTCCTATTACCATTTTCGATATCGCTTATATAACTTGGTGCAAGATTAAGTAATGTTGCGAGTTTCCTTAAGTTTATACCTTTTTCTAATCTTTTTTCTTTAATAAATGTTCCAAAGGTTTTTTCCATAAATCTCTCCCTAAAGTAAAACATAAAAACAATTTGTTCGCTTGTGCGCTAACAATATAACATTTAAAAATTTGTTTGTCAATGCTTTTTAAAAATTTTTTTGAAATATAATAAATTTAGGCGTGGTACAAACAAGGCAAAACCGAAGCATATTGTGATTAAGATGTGTTTTTTAACTTTTGCATAAAACGGGCAAAGCGGAAATATAATGTACTGTAATAAAAACCACAGGAGAATAGTTATGCCATTAGAACCCGTATTTGAAACGATTACCGCATCAGGTAAAAAAACAGAAGTTTACGACCATATAAAAGTCGAATGTAAAACGGAAATACTTACCGAAGACGTTAAAAGAGTGTTAAATGTTTGCGTTTTTCCGTCGCTTACGCATTGCGACGCCGAAGACGGCAAAATAAACTATACAGGCAAAGCAACGTTTTATATTTGCTACGAAGATTCTGACGGGACGATAAGAAAATGCGAGTACGGTAACGAGTTTTCCGGAACGGTTGCAAACAAAGAAATTATCTCGTGCAGGGCGTTGACCGACCTAAACGTAGAAAAAACCGAAACGGACGCTTCGGGGATTAAACTTACCGTGTCGGCGATAATATCGGTAAAAGCAGAAATAAAGCGTCAGGAAGAAGCGAGTGCGCTTGTCGGCGGAGAAAACTTAATTTGCAAAGCCGACGAAATATCCGTTAAAAAAGGCTTCGGCGTTAAAGAAGGCGTATATCCGGTAGAAGAACAATTCGAACTGCCTTACGCCGTAGAAGAAGTTCTTTTTCATCGTGCAGAACCCGTAGTAACTTCCGTTCAGTGCGGTGTGGGGTGCATTATAGTCGACGGCGAAGTCAGACTGTCGGCAATTCTCTTGCAAAAAAACCAAAAAAAGGATATAATAAAAGAAAACAAAACGTTGCCGTTTAGAATAGAAGTCGAATACGAAGACGCAATGCCCACGCTTACGGCGGTATCTAAGGCCGTTTTAAAATCGTTTAAAACCGACATTGCCGTCGACGAAGACGGCGGTAAGAGTAGCGTTACGGCAAACGTGCTTATAACCTTTTACAGCGAAACTTTTTCGACAGAAACGGTAAACCTTGCAACCGACGTGTTTTCTTTAACCGACAATACGGAAACGGAAAGGGGCGAGTTGTGTTCGGTAGAAGCGCTAGACGTAAGAACTTGTTCGTTTAAGATAAGTTCTTCGTATACATTAGACGAAGCTTGCAAAACCGCCAAACTAAAAGCCGTTGCCGGCGAGCACGCCGATATAATGGAAATAACGCAGACGGATAGCGGTTTGACCGTTACGGGAACGCTTTCGGCGACGGCGTATTTGTTAAACGACGAATTAAGGCTTATTACCAGAAAAATAGAAATTCCTTTCGACGCGTCGTGCGATGTTGCCGTAGAACCCGAATGTACGTTAGAAGCCAAAGCGGTTGCCGATTGCGTATCGGCAAAACTTACCGCAAGCGACTTAGAACTAGACGTCGAACTGACGGCAACCTTTTACCCGACCAAAGAACGGCAGTTTAAGTATATTAAAGGCGTTAAGAGTACGGGCGAAAAACAGCAAAACGATTGTGCCATAAGCGTTTATATTCCGTTAGAAGGCGAAAACTTGTGGTCGCTTTCTAAACGGCTTAACGTAAGCCCCGAAACTTTGTCGCAAACAAACCCCGACCTTAAATTTCCGCTTTCGGGAACCGAACGCATTGTGGTATACAGACAAAAATAAATTTAAAGGATATATATGAGAAGAACAAAAGTAAAAGTATACGCCAAAATAAATTTTACGCTAGACGTCGGTCAAACAGAAAACGGGTATCATAGCATTAAGTCTTTGGTGTCGACCATAGACCTTGCCGACGAGATTACCGTAACCAAACGCAACGACAGGCGCATATCGTTAAAGAATGTAGGCATAAATCCGCAGTGTGCGGTTGTAGACAACAACGCCTACAAGGTTGCCAAGTTGTTTAAAGAAAAGTACAATACCGCCGGCGTAGACATAGTAATAAACAAAAAAATACCCGTAGCAAGCGGTCTGGGCGGTTCGTCTGCCGACGTCGTGGGGGTTTTGCGCGCGATGAACATTTTGTTTCCCGGCGACAACGATTTAGTTTCGCTTGCAAACGCTATCGGAAGCGATTGCGCGTATATGCTAAAAGGCGGTTTTGCCGTGCTTAGCGGTCGCGGAGAAAAAATAGAAACAATAAATTCCGACTCTAAATTTTATTTGATTATAATGACGGCGGATATGGGTTTAAGTTCTAGGGAAGCGTACAAAGAATTCGACAGGCTTAACGTAAAGCCCCAACCCACAACCGAGCAGGTAGTGGCGTTACTAGAAAAAGACAAAAAGGGCGAACTTGTTAAATACATAAAAAACGACCTGTATACGGCTTCTAGCGGTAAAGTGCCCGAAATAAAACACAACCTAGAAATATTATCGTCTATCGCCCCGTCGGTAATGAGCGGAAGCGGAAGTTCGGTGTTCGGCGTGTTTTTAGACGTCGGCGCAAGGGATACGGCGTACAGGGTATTAAAAAGAAAATATAAAAATAAAATAATAAAAGCGCAAACGGTTTAGCACCCGCTAAACAAAAACGACGTTAACCGATTAAAAAACAAAAAGAACCTTATCTTAAACGATACGGTTCTTTTTTGTTAAGAATTTAGAGTTTTGTGTATGTGCAAAGACATCGGTAGTTTATTGTTTTGCATAAAAAGTCGGTCGTTGTATTATTTTTTCGGATACCTGTTTGCAGGCACGCTTTCATGAATTCTTAAATCTTCTTCACTAACCATAATATCGGCAATATCTTTTCCCGAATAAAATTCCGAAAACACGACTTGCCATTTATTGTCTGTCGGCTCTTTACTCATAACTGCTCCGAAATCACCGACTTTTACTCCTGCTTTTTTGTAGGCGGGTTTTTCCTTAATAAGTTCGACCAAATCCAGATATTTCATAATTTCTCCTTTTAGTTTGCCAATGGCGTATTGTTTGTAATGTTGCCCTTTTGTTTAACCATCCAACCAGATTCAAACATAATATGTCTAATTAATTCATCTAATTTTCTCATATTATAGCAAATCTCCTTATAGAAAGCAAAGTGTTAAAAAATTTTTTATTCAAAAACATTTTATCGTATGGTCATTAATAAATTCAATATTTACTGTCAACTTTTTTGTTAATAAAGTTTAACCCCTAACTGCAAAAAGTTTAAAAACGTTTTTAACATTAAAGTATAAAAATGAAAATATCCGTCAATAACAAATGTATCTAGTTATTACGGAGAAAGGTAAATGAGAAAATTTTGCATAACTTTTTTAATTCTTGCCATAATAGTTTTGGGCGCAACGGCAGGGCTTAACCTGACAGGCGACGTTTCGCATACGGAATATTTAAGAATACATATTCGTGCCGACTCTAATTTAGCCGAAGCGCAACAGGTTAAGTACAAGGTAAAAGATGCCGTAGTAGAATACCTTACGCCCAAGTTGACCGAATGTACCACCAAGCAAAAGGCAGAGCGTGTTATTTCGGAAAGTCTGTCGGATATTCAGGCGATTGCCGACAAAGTGTTAAAAGACAACGGATTAAATTACATAAGCAACGCAAAACTCAACACGGAAAAGTTTCCGACCAGAACGTACAAAAACCTAACGCTAGACGGCGGTTATTACGACGCGCTTATAGTAGAACTGGGTTCGGGCAAAGGCGACAACTGGTGGTGCGTTGTGTACCCGCCCCTGTGCTTTACCGACGGGGAAAGCGGTTACGTTTACAAAAGCAAAATTAAACAGATAATAAACGATTTTTATGAAAAACGCTTAAAGGAGGAAAAATGAAAAAATTCGTAAAAATAATCGCGCTTGCGCTTATTCTGGTTTCTGTCGGCATAGGCGTTACGGTTACTCTACACCCTAATACCGACGGCGCGCAAACCGTTTACGCGCTTACGCTAAAACAGGGTAGTCGCGGAGAACAAGTAAAAACAATGCAAACAAAACTTAAAAATTGGGGTTACTACAACGGTTCGGTAGACGGTATTTTCGGCAAACAAACCAAAACCGCGGTAATTCTTTTTCAAAAAAAGAACGGGCTTACGGCAGACGGAATAGTCGGTGCAAAAACGCTTTCGGCGTTAGGAATGAGTTCTTCTTCGTCGGGTTCGACTTCTTCGTACAGTAACGCCGATGTTCAACTTTTGGCTCGTCTTATTTACGGTGAAGCGCGCGGAGAGTCGTACGTAGGTCAGGTTGCCGTGGGGGCGGTCGTAATGAACAGAATAAAAAGTTCGTCTTTTCCGAATACCATGTCGGGCGTAATTTATCAAAGATACGCGTTTACGGCGGTAGACGACGGGCAAATAAACCTAACGCCCGACGCTACTTCTAAAAAAGCCGCCCAAGACGCTATGAACGGTTGGGACCCGAGTTACGGCGCGCTTTACTACTATAATCCTAAAACGGCATCTAGTTCGTGGATTTTTTCTAGACAGACGACGGTTACGATAGGCAATCACGTGTTTGCGAAATAAGGAGAGAATATGGAAAATCAAAAGAACAACGCATTAGAAAAAACAATTCTTGCCCAAACGGACGCAGAAAACGGTAACGCTAGGGCAGAAGCGGAACTTAAACAACAAGAAGAAAAAAACGCCGACAGGCGAATAGAACTTGCAAAAATAAGGGCGCGAGAAAAAGAAGAAAGGCAACGCAGAAAAGCCACTTTAAAGCGCGACAAAGAAAGGCGAAAAGCCGAATATCGTGAACTTAAAGAAAAGAATCGCCAAAAGAATAAGCAAAACAACAAGGGTTTTGGCGGTTGGCTTACGGCGGTTATTACGCTGGGAATTACCACGCTGGTACTCGCTTCGGTGCTGACGTTTACCTTTTTAATGCCCAGTCAAGAAGCCGTTACGTTAGAGTCGACTTACAAAAAATCTTTTTACGATACGGTAGACCAAGTGGACAATATGGACTTAAATTTAAGTAAAGCAATAAACACCGCCGACAAATCGGCAATGCAGGGCTACTTACTAGACCTTGCGGTAAACAGCGAACTTGCCGAAACCAACGTAAATCAACTTCCTATAAAAGACCAAAGCAAATACTATACGGCAAAAATAATAAACCAAATAGGCGACTACGCAAAGTATTTAAACAAAAAACTTGCTCGTGGCGAAGACTTAACCGAACAAGACCAAAACAACTTAAACGCATTGTATAGCGCCAACAAAAATCTTTTGCAATACTTTCAAACGATAAGTCAAAATCTAGACGACGACTTTAATTTTTCTAAAATGTCTGACCAGACAAAAGACAATATCGTGCTTGAAAATTTGACCGAACTAGAAAATCTTTCTACCGAATACCCCGAACTCATTTACGACGGACCTTTTTCCGACGGGCTAGACGGCAGAAAACTAAAAGGTTTGTCGGGCGAAGAAATTACAAGCAAAGAAGCATTGTCCGTATTTAACAAAACTTTCGGCGGTCTTGGGCTTACCGATGTTAAAAACGACGGCGAAACTTCGGGTACGATAGAATGTTACAATGTTTGCGCCATGTACGAAGGCGATACCGTTTACGCCCAAATTTCTAAAATCGGCGGTAAAATAATAATGTTCGAATATGCCGGCGAATGTAATGCGGTAAACTACCAAAAAGAATACGCCGAAAAAACTTCGGTAGAATTTTTAAACAGTTTGGGTATATCCGATATGATGCCCGTCTGGATAAACCTTTCTAACAACGTATATACCGTAAACCTAGCCTATTCGATAAAAGGCGTACCCGTCTACTCTGACCTTGTAAAGGTAAGGGTGTGTGCCGATACCGGCAAGGTTTTGGGTTTAGAAGCCATAACCTATTATACAAACCATACCGAAAGAACGTTAGAAACACCCCTTTTAACCAAACAACAAGCGCAAGAAAAAGTTTCTTCTAACATTCAAATAGAAACCGCAAGACTTTCGGTCGTGCCTGTCGGAAACAGTTCGGAAAAGTTGTGTTACGAATTTTCGGGCGAATACGACGGAAGCACCTACTACGTTTATATAGACGCAAAAACGGGCAGTCAGGTTCAAATGTTTAAGGTAATAGAATCTACCGAAGGCACGCTTTTAATGTAGCGGTTAAAAAATTAAAACACGACGTTAACAACTTTTATTTAAAACTTTATCGTATAACGCCAAAAACTCGACTTTTAAAAGCCGAGTTTTCTTTTAGGGGTTTTATTTAAAAACCTTAAAAAAACCTTGAAAAAGGTAAAAAATTTGCTTAAAAACACTTGACAAAATTGACGGGGGGGGGGGGTACACTATTTAATATAGAAAAGTATTTTTTAGGAGAAAAAATTATGGTAAAAGCAAGAGCAGTAAAAGTTAAAGGCATAATAGCCCTAATTTTGGTGGTGGCAATAGCGTTCGGCGGTTTAATGCTATTCGGCGTTATTTCGTTTGCACCTAAGTTCGACAATTTAGACGGCACTTGGATGTATGTTACCGACAGCAACAGCGATGCGGTTATAAAAATCGATTCAAAAGAAAAAACCGTAAACTGTTATACGGAAGACGGTACGGAAATGCCGTTGTTCGGGGCAAAGCAAATAAGATATCATTCCCCCGAAAACTCGTCTCACCCAACGTTTGGCGAATATTCTAAAATTTGTTTTAACACCGGTGCAACGATAGGTAGCAGTTATACAGAATCCGATAGTTTTGTCTTTTATCCTATGGGCGAAACGGTAATGTGGGTACAAAGCCCAAAAGACGCAGAAAGCGTAGTGCCTTCCGGAATATACCGTAAATGTTCTGTAAAGGTATTCCATGACGACGAAACGGATACAAACGAACTTGTATCTTATCCTATATACAAGTTAGATGGTGTGGTAGAGCTAAACGAAGATAACGACTGGGCAGAACTTTTAGGTGATGCTAAGTTAGACGCTCTTGTCGGAGAATGGAGCTATGTAAGTGGTTCGTACACTATGAAGTTAGATATTAAAAAGAGTGGCGAAGACCATATTATCACTGACGGAACCGGTGATTATACAATTGAAACCGCAAACTTCTTATCTAAATATCGCGGAATAAATATAACCGCAAAACAAGAGAACGGGTTCAAAAAGGTTTTCCATATAATAGAATTAACTGACGGGCATATGACCTTTAAGACTGAAACCGACGACAGAGATATATTTTATTGTAAAAAAAGTTAATATAAAAAACTAAAAAAACAAAAAACCTAAAACCGAAAAACGTCGGTTTTAGGTTTTTATTTTGTAATAAATTCGCTTAAAATCAAAATTCTATTCTGCCTGCCAAGTAATCTATCGAAACGCTAAACACGTCGGCAAGCGAGATTAGGTTAGATAAGGTCGGTTCTATTTTGTCTTTTTCCCACCCCGAAACGCACTGTTGCGTAACGCCCACGCGTTTTGCCAAAACGTTTTGACTTATACCGCTTTCTTTACGCAATTCGTTTAGTCTTTTACTGAATTCGCTCATACTTTAATTTTACAATTATTCTTGTAAAAAACATTGACATACAATTATAGTTGTGGTATTGTAAGGTTACAATTATAATTGTTTTAACAATTAAAGGGGAAAGGTGTTTTTATGAAGTGTAGTAATTGCGGAGCGGAAATTGTAGACGGTTGTAAGTTTTGTACCGTTTGCGGAAGCAGGGTAGACGGCAAAATAGTATGCCCTAACTGTAATACCGAAAACCAACAAGGTTCTACCTATTGTATGGCGTGCGGTAAACTTTTGACGGATAAAAAAGTTTGTAAAAAGTGTAATACCGAACTTCCCGAAGACAGCGTGTTCTGTCCTAATTGTGGCGAAAGGTATTCTAAAACCCACGTTAGCAACGATAACGGCGGTTCGGGTAAAGGGTTTTGCCGTGTAGAAAAAGTAATTACGCCGTTGTTATTGCTGTTAGGGTTGTTTTTTGTTTTTTTATGCAGTATGCTTATGGGTATTAGCATTAAAACGGACGGCGGTATTTTAGGGCAGATGCTGACCTTAAACAAAAACAAAATCGGCGTGTTTTATTTTTTCGGCGAAGCGTACGAAGACTTGCTTGTTTATTGCGGTATAACAAAATTTTCGCAAGCGTATTTTTCAGAGTTGTTTCCCGTTATATTGCTGACCGTGGTTTTTGCGTGCAACATAATTCTTAGTTTAACTATGTTGACGGTAGGGGCTGTAAAATTCGGTATAGCCGTTTACAATAAACGGCAGGTTAATTTGGGGAAATATTTTGCTTGGGCGTTTGCAGGTTTTTTGTTCTCGTTGGCGCTTTTACATTCGTTTGGAATATCTTTAAACGCGTCGTACTACAATAACGCGCGTTCTTCGGCAAGCGAATTGCAAAACAGTACTTACGGCATAAAAACCGTTTCTAACGCAATGTCGTTATCGTGTATAATAGTGTCGGCGGTAGTGGGGCTTGGCGCGTTTACGCTTAATATGATTGCAGAATGTAAAAACCGTTTTACCGTTAAAGGTTTGTTATACAGATTGTTTGCCTTGCTGATAGCCGTATTTTTAGGTATAGCGCTTTTCGGGTTTTCTAAAAACTTTTGTCGTATAAGCGTAAACGACGGGCACTATTCGGTAGACGTAAGTTTAAGGGCGCTATTCTTTTCGGTAAATGCGTTGAATTCGAATTTGGTTACCGGCATAAGCGTAGAAGAGTTCCAAAAGGTGGCAGGGCTTATTATCGCAATATTTTTACTCGGCACGGTTTTGTTTAGCGTAGGGTTTGGTCTTTCGGTAAGCGCCCTGTTCGGTAAAAGGCGGTACGGCTTGGCTTTGCTTATACTGACCGCCGTTACGATAATTCTTTTATCGGGCGAGTTTGTGGCGCTAGGCGTTATGTCCGAAGAAGTTTACGAAATGCTTTTCGGCGACTTAACGCTAGAAAGTACGCGTAGTTCGATTAGCAGTCTAGTCTTTAGCGTTTTATCGTTCGGGCTGGCAGACGCAATGGTGTGCCTTAAACCCAAAACACAAACGGAATAACGACAACAAAGCACCCGACCTTAAATTCGGTCGGGTGCTTTTTATATGGCGCTTATAATTTTTTGTTTTAAGTCGTTCAGGTCGCCGTCGTTTGGTATAACGATATATTCGGTAAGGTCGGCGACGTCGTAGTCGAACTGAAAACTCATTCTTTCAAGCACCTGCTCGTCGGTTAGAGCCGAGCGAAGTTTTACGCTTTTTATTCGTTCGGGTTTACTGCGTGTAATTACGATAATTTTATCGAAAAAGCGTTCGGCGTTAAATTCGAAAAGCAAGGGCACTTCTATAAAAACTTTTTCTTTAATTCGTCTTGCTTTTTTTAGCGTTACTTTTAGCGTAAGGTCGGTTAGGTACTCTGTAAATTCGGCGTACTTTTTTTTGTCGTTAAAAATCGTTTGCGAAATTTTAGCTTTGTTGGCTTTTAGTATAAGTCTTCCGCTAATGGCGTCGGGGATTATTTTTTTAATTTGTTTTAGCACGCTACGTTTTTTGTAAAGCGAACGAGTAATCTCGTCGCAAGACAGGGTTTTGTACCCCAAACTTTCTATTATTTTTACGGCAGAAGATTTTCCGCTACCTATTCCGCCCGTTACGGCGATAAGAGTATTCATACTATTTAGCCTCGTACCAAGTTTTGCCCATACCTGCGCTTACGGTAAGGGGAACGGACAAACCGACGGCGTTCTGCATTTCTTCTACCAGAATTTTTAGCACCTGTTCTTTTTCCGAAAGGTATGCGTCTATTATCAGTTCGTCGTGAATTTGAAGTATAAGTTTAGATTTTAGGTTTTCTTTTTTAAGTCTGTTATAAACGCCCAGCATCGCAAGTTTTATAATGTCGGCAGAACTGCCTTGCAAGGGCATATTCATAGACGCGCGTTCGCCGAACTGACGAAGGGTGTAGTTAGACGACGAAAGTTCGCGTATATACCGCCTTCTGCCCAACAGTGTTTTTGCGTAGCCGTTGGTTTTTGCAAACTCTACGTTTTTGTTCATATATTCTTTTACTTCGGGGTATTCGTTAAAATATGCGGTAATATATTCTTTTGCTTTGGCAGGCGACACCTTTATGTTTTTTGCAAGCCCGTATTCGGAAATACCATATATTATACCGAAGTTTACGGCTTTGGCGCTTCTTCTCATTGCGTCGGTAACTTGGTCTACGTCTACGTTAAACACCTTAGAAGCCGTTACCGTATGAACGTCTATTCCGTTGTTAAACGCGTCTATCAACGGTTTACATTTAGAAAAGTCCGCCAAAAGTCTTAGTTCTATTTGAGAGTAGTCTGCGCTAATAAGAATTTTATCGTTACCGCCCGCTACGAAAAATTTTCGTAAAATTCTGCCTTCTTCGTCGCGCACGGGTATGTTTTGCAGGTTGGGTTCCTTAGAAGAAAGCCTGCCCGTAGACGTTACCGTTTGATTAAAACTTGTATGAATAAGCCCCGTGTTTTTGTCTACCAGCGGTTTAAAACCTTCTATATAAGTAGAATAAAGTTTAGACACGCTTCTGTATTCTAAAATCAACGGCACTATGGGGTGGGCGTGCTCTAAACTTTCCAGAGTTTCGGCAGAAGTAGAGTAGCCCGTTTTTGTTTTTTTGCCCTTGCCTATTTTAAGTTTTTCAAACAGTAGTTCGCCGAGTTGTTTGGGCGAGTTTACGTTAAGACGCGGTTCGTCGGCAAGTTCTTTTATTTTGTTTTCTATGTCCGAAATTCTTTTTTTGTATTCTTCGCCCGCTTGGTTTAATGCGTCGTAGTCAACCTTAAAGCCTGACGTTTCCATAGAAAACAGCACGTCTACAAGCGGAAGTTCTACGTTGTTATAAAGCGAAGTTACCTGTTGCTCGTCTAGTTTTTGCGCCAAATATTCGTACACGTTGTAAAGCGCAAAGGCGGGGGAAGAAGTGCTTCCGCCGTATTCGGAAATTATGCTGTTTAACGTTTCGGCGCCGTTGTTGTATTCGGTAAGATATTTCATAATACCCACGTCGTCGGCATAAACGTTTAGCGGTTTGTTTATAGTATTTTTAAGCACGTGCATAAACTCTTTTTTGTCAAAGAGTATAAGCCGTGTATCGGGCGTGAACTTTTCGGTTAAAAAATTCAGTACGGCAGAAAGTTCAAACCCGTCGTCTAATAAAGTTTTTCTTATTTTAAAACGGTATTCGGTTTTGCCGTCGCAAACGTAAACGTCGTTATCGTAAAACGCCAACGCAAGTTTGCCTAAAAAAACTTGGTCGGAAACGTCTTGCAAACTGTCGGGCGTAACGACGGGCACCTTTTTTTCGTCGGTTAAACTTTCGTCCGTATCCGACTGAGTCTCGAAAAAACCGTTGCGATAGGCAAGCGATTTAAATTCCAGCTCGTAAAACCTTTGCCTTACCGCATAAGAAAAAGGAAGTTTAACCGTCATTTTGTTTACGTCGCAATCTACACCGCAGTCTAAATTTATGGTCGCAAGCGTCTTAGACAAAAAGCACAAGTCTTTTCCGTTTATTATTTTTTCTTTTAATTTTCCGCTTAGTTGGTCGGTATTAAGGTAAAGGTTTTCTACCGTGTTATATGTCGCAAGAAGGTTTTTAGCCGTCTTTTCGCCCACGCCCGGTATACCGGGAATATTGTCGGAAGAGTCGCCCATAAGCGCTTTTAGTTCTATTATACCCAAGGGGTTAAGCCCCGTCTTTTCGGTAAAGTTTAGGTGCGTGTAAATTTCTACGTCGGTTATTCCGCGTTTGGTAAAATGCACTTCCGTCTGTTCATCTACAAGTTGCAACGCGTCTTTATCGCCCGTAAAAATATATGTTAAAATATCGGTATGTTTTGCAATCGTGCCTATAATGTCGTCGGCTTCTACGCCTTCTTTTTCTATAACGGCAACGTTCATAAGCCGTAACAAGTCTTTAAGTAAGGGAATTTGCGAACGAAGTTCTTCGGGCATAGGCTTTCTGGTGCCTTTGTATTCCGAATACATTTTATGTCTGAAAGTCGGCGCTTTAAGGTCAAACGCCACCGCCGTATAGTCGGGGCGAATTTCCGAAAAGATTTTAAACAGCATGTTCATAAACCCGTAAACGGCGTTTGTGTATTCACCTTTTTTGGTTGTAAGTAGTGGCATAGCGTAAAAAGCACGGTTTATTAAACTGTTTCCGTCTATAAGAACTAATTTTTCCATAAAATTTCCTTTATATGCTTGCTAAAAAAATAAATTTATGCTATTATCATATAGCAGTTAAATGCGGTGCAAAATTATTGTTTCTTTAATTTTAACAAATAAACGTAATAATTGCAACAATTCTATACAAAATTTGCCTCTGTGGTGAAATTGGCAGACGCGCTGGACTCAAAATCCAGTGGTAGCGATACCGTGCCGGTTCGACTCCGGCCAGAGGCACCAATACAACCTTTAACCGTTTAGGTAAGGGTTGTCTTTTTTTTAAGTTTTTTTCGTTTAGGTATTGCAAAAAAAAACGCAAGTGTTACAATATAAGTAACAACATTTTAACGTGTAATAAAAGAATAAGGGGAAATTTCGTGTAAAATTCCGAAAAAGACATTTATGCGTTGTGCGGAAAATTCAAAGACGGAAAAACTCTTACCGTCGTAGACTATTATGCGGATTATTATAATAAAAGCCAAGACCAATACCAAGAAAAAGAGATTAAAATAGATTTCGGCAAAGAAAAACAGAACGCCGAATATCAGGTATATCTTTTAGACCAAACTCACGACGGCGAACTTGTAAAAACCGTAAAAGATTTAATGTTTAAGTTAAAGCCCAACTCTTGTATTTTGATTAAAGAAATTTAGGTATGGAAAGTTGTAACGCATATAAAACGAGCAACGTTTTGTATATAATCGAAGCGTCGTTAGAATATTTTATTTCGTTGTTGGTAACGGGTGCGTATTTAGCGAAAGTTACGTCTGCAATCGGTATGTCCGATACGCTTACGGGTATTCTTACTTCGTTTGTGTCTTTGGGGTGCGGGTTTCAGATTTTCGCAATTTTTTTGTTGAACAAAAAAAGCGTAAAACGGGCGGTTACCGTTTTACACAGTTTAAATCAGTTGTTTTTTGCGTTGATATATTTAGTGCCGTTCGTTGGACTGAACAAGACCGCCAAAACCGTATTGTTCGTTGCGTTCTTACTGCTGGGGCATATAATAAACAATGTAGTCAACGCCCCGAAAATAAATTGGTTTATGTCTTTGGTAGACGATAAAAAACGCGGAAGATTTACCGCCGACAAAGAAATGGTTTCTTTAATCGGCGGAATGATTTTTTCTTTGTGTATGGGAAAAATCATAGACGGGTTCGAAGCCGACGGCAATTTAAACGGAGCGTTTATAGTTTGCGGTTGCACGATTTTTGCGTTGATGGTAATGCACAGCGCAACGCTGGTGTTTTCTAAGGAAAAAACAGACGGTAAACAGCCTACCCGAAAGACTGTGATAAAAGACCTTTTTAAAGACAAAACTCTAATAAAAATAATTTTGTTATCGGTATTGTGGAACGTGGCGCATTACGTGTCTATGCCTTTTTACGGTTCTTATCAAATTAAAGAACTAGGCTTTTCTATGACGTTCGTGTCCGTTTTGTCCGTAGCGTATTCGGTCGTGCGGTCGTTGTTTTCTAAACCGTTGGGGAAATACGCAGATAGACGTTCGTTTGCCGATATGTTAAATATATGTTTTTTTATAATGCTGGTAGCGTTCGGGGTGAACGTTTTTACCGTTCCCGAAAACGGAAAAGTATTATACAGTATATACTATATGCTTTACGCCGTTGCAATGGCAGGTATAAACAGCGCGACTATAAACCTTATTTATGACTACGTAGAACAAGAAAAGCGGACGGGTGCGCTTGCATTAAGCAGTACCTTTTCGGGGTTTGCAGGGTTTTTTACGACGTTGGCGGTAAGTCCGTTGGTGTCGTACATACAAAGCAATAACAACACATTGTTCGGAATATCCGTTTACGCCCAACAAGTGGTGTCGGCAATTTCCGTAATAATGTTGATAGTGTTATCGGTATACTTAAATATCGTGGTTAAAAAAATAAAAACGGTTCGCGTCGGATAAACCCAAACCGTTCGGTTCGTTTGCAAGGCGTTTTTAAAAGGAGAATTTAGGGTATGGTATGGATTCTGTCGGCGATTTTTTCGTCTGTGTTTGCAGGCGTTACGGCGATTTTATCTAAATGCGGAATTAAAAACACTAACTCTAACGTAGCGACGGCGGTACGCACTTCCGTCGTTTTGCTTTTTTCGTGGGCGATAGTTTTTATTACGGGCGCTTATCGTGGGATTGTAGAAATAAGCGTTAAGTCGTGGGTGTTTTTGATTTTATCGGGCGTCGCTACGGGTATAAGTTGGCTGTGTTATTTTAAGGCGCTGTCTGTCGGTGAAGTTTCTAAGGTCGTTGCGGTAGATAAATCCAGCGTAATACTTTCCGTGCTGTTTGCAATCGTTTTGTTTTCCGACGAAAGAAAATTGTGGTACATAAAATTAGGTTGCCTTTTTCTTATCGGGTTAGGAACTTATTTTATGACAGATATAAAAAAAGACCAAACGGGGCAAAGCCTTTCGTGGCTTGCGTTTGCAATTCTTTCTTCGGTTTTCGCAGGGGCTACTTCGCTACTTGCCAAGGCAGGAATAGAAAACGTAGATTCTAATTTGGCTACGGCTATACGCACCTGCATTGTTTTTTTGTTTGCGTGGGTTATAGTAGTAGTAAAAAAAGAATGGAAGTTCGTTAAAGAAATCACAAAAAAAGACGCGTTGTTTTTAGTCCTTTCGGGTATCGCCACGGGCATAAGTTGGCTTTGCTACTATTACGCCATAAAAAACGGACAGGTAAGCGTAGTCGTTCCTATCGACAAACTCAGTATTTTAATTACCGTAGGTTTTTCTGTCGTCGTGTTTAAAGAAAAACCGTCTAAAAAGTCGTGGCTCGGTTTGGGGTTGCTTACCGTCGGTACCGTTTTAATGACGGTTTTAACGTAGAAGATTTTTCGGCGAAATATGAATTAGTTTAATTATTACGAACTAATTACGCTTTCGGTCATTAAGATGCCGAACACCGTGTTTACCATAATAAACAAAAAACGCAAGTCAAATCTTTCAATTCAACTTACGTTTTCGCTGGTGCGGATAAAGGGACTTGAACCCCCACTCTCTCGAACTAGATCCTAAGTCTA
>CAYYYD010000024.1:13195-20662 GCA_964475885.1 uncultured Christensenella sp. | reverse complement strand
GGCGCTACCGTTAAAGACCTTGGCTTAATAGTTAAGGGTATTGGCGAAAGCAAAGCAGACACCGGCGCTAACGCAACCGTATTAGGTCAAAAACTTATTAGCACCACCGTAAGCAACTGTTACTTTAAGTACGACTTACCCGAAGGCACCGTAGTAGATACTTCGGTTTACGCTTGGGCTTGTTCTTCCGGCTTAGGTTTGTACGCAAGGTCTTCTTCTAACGTAACCATTACCAACACGGTTATAGACGTAAGCAGTGTTAAAACCACTACCGACATAAACGGTCAGGCTTTCGCATATGGTTCTATCGTTTCTAAGGGCGACGAAAGCAATACTATGAACGTAAGCGGTTTGTACGTATTGGGCGCAGACAAGTACCTAAGCTACCGTGCAGATGTTACCGCAACCAATGATAACGTAGTAACTTCGTTTAACGGTATTAAGTACGTTGTATTCGCTTCTAACGACCAAGACGCTTACAATAACTGCACCGTTGTAGAAACAGGCACTAAGGTATTGTTAGAAGGCGCAACTCGTTACGACGATATAGTTAGCGCATTGAATTCGGGCGAAACCTTTACGGCACTTACAAACGACAAATCGGGATTATGGAGTTTCTCTGCAATAGCAGGTTTAACATTTAACGGCGTTGCACTAAGCCCCGTAGAAACAATTAACTTTATTAACGAAAGCGTTTCGGAATACGCAGTAGTTGTTCCCGATAAACTTAACACTTCCAATCCTTCTACGGCATTGGGTTATGCTGTAAACGATTTACACGATTACGTAGCGCTTGCTACTAACGGAAGCGTAGACCTTACGGTCGTTAAAGCGTCTTCGTTTAGTGCAAACACTTATCCGAAATTTGTTTCGGTAGGCGAAACGGGTATTTTAAGTAAAGATATTTCGTCTGTTGTTTCCGAACTCGGCCCCGACGGTATATTCTACTTTACCGATAACGAATGTATTTATTTCGTAGGCGATACCGAATACGGCGTAGCAAACGGCATATACGACTTTATGGAAACTTACTTCGGCTTCGAAGCAATTACCGACGACGTTGTAGTTTACGACACCGACATTACCGATGTTACTTTCGCTTCTATTAACAAGGTTATTATTCCTGATATAGAACAAAGATACGTAAACGGTGTTTCGGCGCTTACTCGTGCAAGATACGGCGTACGTAACGGTTATATGGGTTACGGCGTAGGTTCTATGTATACAAGCGATTATACCGGAACGGAAATTCCGTCTATGCACAACACGTTAGAGTACATTCCGTACAGCACTTACGGTTCCGAACACGGCGGTTGGTACGCTACCGACAACGACAATATTATTCAGAGTACGGGTTCTTCTAACGAACCGTTAGATATTTGCTACACCGCACACGGTAACGGAAACGAATATAACGCTATGGTAAAAGCGTTTGTAGAAAGAATTCAAGACATATTCCGTCAACGTAGCAACTTGCAAACTTTACAGTCAGGCGGTAGATATACATGGGCTAACACCACTTGGAATACGCTTGCAATCACCACCGAAGATAACAACGTAGTTTGCGATTGCGACGCTTGTAGAGAAGCAAAATCGACCTACGGTACAGACTCCGGCGCGTTAATTAAGTTCATTAAAGACGTTAAGGCAGGCGTAGA
This sequence comes from uncultured Christensenella sp., assembly GCA_964475885.1. GTDB lineage: Bacteria > Bacillota > Clostridia > Christensenellales > Borkfalkiaceae > UBA1259. Next base: position 19,004 of record CAYYYD010000024.1, on the reverse strand, counting down.
CGCTTGGTTCGAAACGAGTTCAGGTTCTAATTATAAGATGGACGACTTTAAACTAATGTTCTTTGCATATCATCACTTTATCGACGCTCCCGTACATTATAGCGAAGCAGAAGGTAAGTATGTTGTAAACGACGAAAGTTTGTTGCTCGGCGACGACATAGTCGTTCATATCGCAACCAGCCCGAACTCCGGTTTAACTCCGCAGTACGGCATTAACGAAAGCCAAAACGATAAGGGTAGAAACACCATCGAAAAATGGTCGGCAATGGCACAGAATATACATCTCTGGACGTACCAGACCAACTTCGAACAGTCGTTCTTCTTTATAGATTCGTTTAGCTTGTTCGACCAAGATGTTGCAACATTCTTTAAAGACAACAACATTAGTTCTTGGGTAAACCAAAACTACGACGCTAACTACTCGGGTTGGACTGCATTGAAAGAATACGTAAGCGCAAAACTTATGTGGGATACCACGTTAGACATAGAAGACTTGTACGATACTTATTTCGATAACGTATTCGGCGTTGCTTCTACTAAGATGAGAGAGTTATTCGACACTCAACGCTCATTGTATCAAAAGGCGTTAGCCGACTACATAGTTGCTAATCCGGACGCAGTTCTTCAGTGTAACACTCACTTAAACGGTTACTACAAAGACAGCGATTTGTGGGACGTTATAAACGGTTACAAGCAGGCACTTAGTATGGTAGAAGAAGGTTCTGTTGCTTACTACCAGATTCAGAAAGAAGCGCTTGCTCCTATGTATCAACTCTTAACCAATAAGAACCGTGTAAGCAAAGACACCACGCTTACCATAACTAACGGTACGGTAACCGCTTCCGACGGCAAGGTATACGAAGTTATGACCGACGCTATACTCGGCTTAAAGGCAGAGTTCAGAACTATGGTAGAATCTACTATGGAACATTACGGCGAAATTAAAAAGCGTGAATCGGGTATGAATACCTTAGACGACAGCTTCTTTAACTGCTTAGGTTACAGATTCGGTGCTCAGAATAATTCTTATTCTATGCTAATCTACGTAATCGACAGACCTGAAGGTCAAGGCGGTACGACGGGCTATGCGGTAGCCGATTCTAGCAAGACGTTAACTGTCGGCGAACATACTCTCGGTTGGACGTATGGTTACCATTGGAACCCCTATGGTTTAGAAATGGGTTACAAGAAGATTAAGATAGAAGTTGTTTCCGGTAACGACGTTGTATCTATTACGACGGGTGATAAGGTAGACAGCAACGGTTATGCAACCGGCAACTATTCTGACCCGTACGGTACTCTTACTTGCATTAAGACGGGCACGGCGGTTATCCGCTTGTCGTACGAATTAGACGGCATTATAAGTACTTTTGATTTAACCATAACGGTTGAATAACAAATTACAACAAAAAATATCCACCGAAATATCGGTGGATATTTTTTGTGTATAAAACTATTTGTTTTGCGTAAACAAAATTGTTTTATATATAAAGGCAGGGTTATATTTTGCGTGTGCAGTTGTTTTTTTAATAACGTTTATTTCGTTATTGTTTTAATTTAACCGTGCACGCTTTATCGTATAATATAAGTGAGCAAACTTGCTCGCAAGAGTTTGCGAACGCAGTATTTCAACAAAAACGGCGGATTGCGACAGCAAGACGCAAGGCAATGACAATTGCAACAAAATTTGTAATTTTGTTACGTTTCAATGTTATTATAAAATCGTTGTGCGTTGCGGGGTACGGTTATAAAGGGGTAGATGTAATACAAAATTTAAAACATAAAAAAGGCTGACGTTATGTCAGCCTTAAATTTTTAAATTCTATTAAAAATTATTCTGCCTTAGCGGTAGTCTTTTTGGCAGTGGTTTTTTTGGTTGCCGTCTTTTTTGCAACGGGTTTCTTTTCTTCTTTAACTTCTTCTACCGGTGCTTCGGTTTTAACTTCTTCTACCTTTTCTTCTTTTACTTCTTCTTTAACTTCTGACATTGCGTTTAATTTTTTAGCATCGTCGAGTTTTTTAGAGATTTTAGACTTTAAGTTAGAAGCCTTGTTTGAATGGAAAATGTTTTTGCTACAAGCAGAGTCTATGGCAGAGAAAACTGCGGGGATAGAAGCAGTTGCTTTTTCTAGTTGGTTTTCTTTGATTAAAGCAAGAACCTTTTTAATTTCGGTTTTTACTTCGGAACGGATAATTTTGTTCTGTTCGGTCTTTTTTGCAATTACTTTTACTCTTTTCTTTGCAGATTTGATATTCGGCATTATATTTGCTCCTTAAAACTGATTTGATTATTTTTATATTGCTAGAATATTTTAGCATAAAAAAAAGTTTTATGCAACTACATTTTACATACATTTTAATCTTTTTCTGTAATTTTTTACTAATTTTTTTATTCTTTTCATATCAATAGATTATGAACGAAAATTATATCGCCGTTTTTGACAGCGGGGTCGGTGGGCTTACCGTTTTGCACGAACTTAAAAAAAAGATGCCGTACGAAAATTTTATTTATATTTCCGACAGTAGAAACGTTCCTTACGGCTTAAAAAGTAAAGAACGTCTTATTTATTTAACGTTAAACGGAATTGCGCCGTTATCGGGTTATAACTTAAAAGCGCTGGTGCTCGGGTGTAACACGCTTAGCGTTACCGTTCGACAAGAACTACAAGACTATTGTAATTATCCCGTGTTCGGGGTGTTTCCGCCCGTAGAGAAGCAAACTGTAAACGCCGAAAAGACTTTGCTTTTAGCAACGCCCAACACCGTTAAAGCATATAAAAACGTAAAAGGGTTGACATGTTTGTCTTTGCCCGACCTTGCGACCGACGTAGAAAGAAACGCGCTTAACCTAAAAAACGTAAATCTACTAAATCATTTGCCAAACCGCTTGCTCTTTTACAAACGTTTTTCTAGCGTGGTTTTGGGGTGCACGCACTATAATTTGCTAAAAAACGAAATACTTAACCACTTTTGCCCCGAAAAAATCGTTTCGGGCGTTACGTTTACCGCAAGTTTCGTGTCAAATTGTTTTAAAAACACAAAACCGTTAGGAAATTCCAGGCGAAACGAGATTTTATTTTTAGGAAATAACGCCGATTATAATAAAAAAGTTTATCGTTCGGTGGTCGAGAACTCTCAAAATCTGTAAAAAAATTTCAAAAAACAGCAAAAAATTTTAAAAAAAGGGTTGACAGTGGTCAAAACTGTATGCTAAAATAACCGTGTTAAATAAAAAAGGAGAAGTGTGTTTAAATGTCCGGTAAAAATTACTCGCATCAACTAGATGCCAAAAACAGAATGCGAATACCGGCAAAACTACGCGAAGAACTAGGTAGCGGTTATACCGTTACGGTCGGTTCGGGCGGTTGCTTGTACGTTTATTCGGCAGAGCAAATGCAAGAAGTTAAAAACACTCTCACTAAACTTAACACTTACAGAGAAAAACAATTAAAGGCGGCAAGATTTATTCTTTATAATTCTTGGGAAGCAGAAGAAGACAAGCAGGGCAGAATTCTTTTGCCGGAAAATCTTAGGAAGTATGCCAAAATTCAAAAAAATGTTATCGTTTTTAAGGGGCCTGCTTGCATAGAAATTTGGAGCGAAGAAGTTTGGAACGATTATTTTAACGACGTCAACTTCGAAGAACTTGCCGACGCAATAGACTGCTTAAACGAAAATGCATAATTTACAGCATTTTTCGGTTATGCTTAACGAGTGTATCGAGTACCTTAACGTTCACGACGGGGGAGTTTACTTCGACGGAACGCTGGGTGGCGGTGGTCATTCGGCAGAGATATTAAAAAGATGTTCGCCAAACGGCAGGCTTGTTGCCACCGACCTAGACGATTATGCGATAGAAAGGGCAACCGAACGGCTGTCGGAGTTTAGCGGAAGGTTTAATTTAATTAAAGACAACTTTAAAAACTTTAAATCTGTTTTAGAAAATTTAGAAATAGACGGGCTTGACGGTGCGATTTTAGATTTAGGCGTTTCTAGTTTTCAGTTAGACGACAGGTCAAGGGGGTTTTCGTATCTCTCTAACGACGAAAGTTTAGACATGAGAATGGACAGGTCGTCTACGCTTACGGCAAAACGAATTCTTAACGAATATTCCGAGCATCAATTAAAATCTATTTTATCAGAATACGGCGAAGAAAGATTTGCTTTTCAGATAGCAAAAAACATTGTAAGTCAAAGAAAGGTAAAACCGATTGAAAAAATCGGCGAACTTAACAAAATAATAGAAAACTCTATCCCGAAAAAGTTCCAGCAAGACGGACACCCGTCTAAACGGACGTTTCAGGCTTTAAGAATAGAAGTAAACGCAGAACTTACGGGGCTTTACGAAACGGTGATTTCACTGACCAGAGCGCTTAAAAAAGGCGGAAGAATAGCGATACTTACCTTTCATTCGCTAGAAGACAGAATAGTAAAGCGCGCGTTCAAAGAATTGGAAACCGATTGTATCTGCGACAAGAGTTTACCCGTTTGCGTATGCGGTAAGAAAAAAGAAATAGAAATAATTACAAAACACCCGATTACCGCAACCGAACAAGAATTAGCAATCAATTCTAGGTCTAAATCGGCAAAACTAAGGGTTGCCGAAAAGATATAAACCTTATACGGTTACCTAAAAAAAGGAGAAAAGATATGGTTACCACAAGACGTTCTAACGATGTAACTTCGTTTATTAACAGCGACGCGAAAGGCGGTGTTGCTGTTTTAGAAAAAACGCCCAAAACCTACGGCGAATATATTCAGAACAACGATGTTTCCGACGAATCTATGGAAGAAACCAAACTTCGTATGCAAAGAAATTTGGATATGATTTTGAATTACGATAAACATATCGAAGAAAAAGTCGACGAAAAAGAAGAAGCGACCGACAAACAGCAAACGATAGACGTATCTTCTATCGACGACGAAGATATTTGTCCTACTTCTACGACTATGCAATTCGGCGACGGCGACCTTGACCAAATGTATAAGGAAATGAACAAGGCGCAAGAAGACAAGAAAGAAAGTTATAAACTTACCGCAAAAGGTAAGATTATAGTAGGTATTTACGCAGTAGTCGTTGCGGTTATTTTTGCGTTGATTGTGTTAAACACAAGTCTGTTGGCTGTATTAAACAGTTCTAACGCCGAAAAAACGGAAATTTTGACCGCTAAAACCGAGCAATACAATGCGCTCGTATCAGAAGTAGAAAGCATATCGCAAAACGATTACATTGCCGATATTGCCCAAAATCAGTTCGGTATGGTTTTAGGTAATTAAAAAAACTTTTGCAGAATACAATTATAACGTACTAAGCAAAAGGAGAAACAAACATCAAACAATATTCCATTACGGTTTTACGAAAGAGGTTATTTGCAATTTCACTTGCGATAGCCTTTTTATTTTTGTGTATTTTCGGGCGTCTTTTATACGTGCAGGTCATTTGGGGCGAAGAGTTGCAGACAAAAGCCATAGACCAATGGACGAGAGAAATTCCCGTCGTTGCGTCTAGGGGTAGCATCGTAGATTGCAACGGCGTGGTTTTGGCTAAAAACGACGACACGTATACCGTGTTTGCAAGAAAAAGGGCGGTTAAAGACGTAGAATATCTTTCTAAGGTTTTGGCAGAAGTGCTCGGGTTAGAATACGATTATGTGTATAACAGACTTACCAAAACCGTTTCGTCGGAAGTAACTATTAAAAAGCAGGTCGATAAAGAAAGCATAAACCGTTTGCTAGAATATAATTTCGACGGCGTATATTATTCGCGCGATAATTCTAGAATTTACCCGTACAACGATTTTTTGACTTC
>CAYYYD010000024.1:0-13095 GCA_964475885.1 uncultured Christensenella sp. | reverse complement strand
ATGACCGTTCATCAGGCAAAGTCGGCGCAAATGCTGGTTATAGACCCCAATACGGGCGCTATCAAGGGGCTATGCGTTAAACCTTCTTATAACTTAAACCAAATTCCTAGGGATAATCTTACGCTGTTAAACGAGCTAAGCAGAAACAATTTGGTGTGCGACGTATACGAACCGGGTTCGACTTTTAAAATTTTAACCACTTGCGCAAACGTTCAAGAATACCTTAACGGCAATAAGTCGGCGTATTCTACAAGTCATATTTTTAGCAGTTCCAGATACAGGTACGTAGACGGGCAAAGGGTAAAGTGTTGGAGTACCCACCAAAACGGCAAACATTCGGGGCTGAATATTCAAGGTGCGCTTAACAATTCTTGTAACCCTATTTTTGTGGATATGGCTATTTCTTTGGGGAAGGAAACAATGTACAAGTACATAGAGTTGTTTAATTACGGAAGCGTTACGGGTATAGATTTTAACGGAGAGTCGCAAGGAATGGTTTTGCCTGTTTCCAGCGTATTAAACGTTGACCTTGCCAGAATATCTTTCGGGCAAACGATTGCGGTTACGGGTATTCAACTTGCTTACGCAACGGCGGCCGCCATTAACGGCGGTAATTATTATACGCCGTATTTGGTTTCGGAAATATATAAAAACGACGGAACATTGGCAGAAAGAATTTATCCTAAACTCAAAAACAAGGCAATAAGCGAAGAAGCGTCCGAAATTATGCGCGGACTTTTAGAAGGCGTTGTATCGGAAGGTTCGGGCAAACAGGCGTACATAGAAGGGTACAGAGTAGGTGGAAAAACAGGTACTGCGCAAAAGTACGAAAACGGGGTGATAGCGCAGGGGAAGTACGTTTCTTCTTTCGTCGGGTTTTTCCCTGCGGATAAACCTAAGTATTTGGCGTTGGTTATTATAGACGAGCCTGTGGGCAGTTATTACGGCAGTACGGTCGCCACGCCATTCGTTAGACAGGTGTTCGAAGGCATTATTCGTTTGAAAAATATGTAAAGGGGTATTTAATGAAGTTAATAAATTTAGTCAAACGTTTAAAATCAAAAGAGATTATAGGTAATACCAACATAGAAATTACCGACGTAAAAATCGACAGTAATTGCGCAACCAAAGGTTGTATGTTTATTTGTATAGAAGGTAAAGACTACGACGGGCATAATTACGTAAAACAAGCCGAAAGCTACGGTGCCGTGGCAGTTGTTTGTAAGCGGAAACTAGATACTTCACTTACCCAGATAATAGTAGACGATACAAGAAAGGCAACTTCGATAATCGCAGGCGAGTTTTACGGCAGGGCAGACAAACAACTTAAAATGATTGGCGTAATAGGGACCAACGGCAAAACGACGACTTCGCACTTGATATACAAAATCCTTAAAAATTCCGGAGTGAAATGCGGACTTATAGGTACTATCGGAACGTATTACGGAGAAAACTTCGTAGAACCGACTTTAACGACGCCAGACCCGTTAGAGTTGCACAGGTTACTAAGAGATATGAAAAACGACGGTATAGAAATCGTAGTTATGGAAGTTTCCGCACACGCCGTATATTATAAAAAACTGTTCGGCATAGACTTTACCGTTGCTGTTTTTACTAATTTTTCGCAAGACCATTTAGATTTTTTCGGTAATATGGAAAATTATAAAAACGCAAAACTTTCTTTTTTCGATAACAATAAATGTAAATATATCGTTTCTAACGCAGACGACGAAGTCGGAAAGTATATATCCGAAAAGTATAAAAACGTAATTACATACGGGCTGGAAAATCCGGCAGATACCTTTGCCATTCAACTTATAGAATACAAAAACTTTTTTAGTTTCGTGCTTAATTTGTTCGATTGCATTTACGACGTAAACTTTTACTTTAAGGGTAGGTATAACGTTTATAACGCTTTGGGAGCGGTTACCGTTTGTGCGTTGATAGGCGTAGAAGTAAAGACTGCCGTAAAAGAACTGTGCAAAATAAACGGCGTAGACGGAAGACTCGAATGCGTATACTCCGAAGGTTTTTCGGTGTACGTAGACTACGCCCATACACCCGACGGGCTATGCAAGTCGCTGACAGCGTTAAAAGACAAAGACGGCAGGCTTATTTGCGTTTTCGGTTGCGGTGGAAACAGAGATTCCGACAAGCGTGCAAAGATGGGTAAAATCAGCGGAGAACTTGCCGATTTTACTATAATAACGTCCGACAATCCCCGTTTCGAAGAACCGATGTCGATTATTAAAAACATAGAAGAAGGTATACTTTCGGTAACAAAAAATTACGTTTTAATAGAAAACAGAGAAGAAGCGATAAGGTATGCGTTAGAAATGGCTAAGCCGTCGGACACGGTGCTTGTCGCAGGAAAGGGTTGCGAAAAGTTTCAAGACGTGCTCGGTATAAAAACGCCTTATAACGACAAAGATACAATAGAAGAATTATTGAGGGAAATAAAGTGATAAAGTATCTTTTAGGGGTATTGTTTTCGGTTTTATTAACCGTTGTAGCAGGGGTAATAACAATACCCCTGTTAAAAAAACTTAAAGCGGGACAAACGGTTTTAGAATACGTAGAAACACATAAAGAAAAAAACGGTACGCCTACGATGGGCGGACTGTTTTTTATTATATCGGCAGTGGTTGTTTTCTTTTTGCTGGGCGGAAACGGAAGAATGTCGGTAGTTTCGGTAAGTTTGGGGCTTGCATTTTTGGTTGTCGGATTTTTAGACGATTACATTAAGGTTAAGTTTAAAAGAAATCAGGGGCTTAAAGCATATCAGAAAATTGTTTTTCAAATTATTATTTCCGTGCTGGCAGGCGTTTTTTGTTATAAAAACGGAATTACTATTTTTTATATCCCTTTTGTAAAAAGCACGGTAGAACTAGGTTTGTTTACGGTTCCTTTCGTCGCCGTTATTTTTATTGCCGTAACCAACAGCGTTAATTTAACCGACGGCTTAGACGGGCTAAGCGCGGGCGTCGGCACGGTATATTTGTCGTTTTTGGTTGCGCTTATGGTAATTCAAATAAATGTGTTCGGCAGATTATACCTTAAAGTTTCCGAATACCAAAATCTTATTTTGTTAAGTTGTTGCCTAATAGGTTCTTTACTAGGCTTTTTGGTTTTTAACACAAGCAAAGCAAAAGTGTTTATGGGCGACACCGGTTCGCTTTCTCTCGGCGGATTTATCGGTGCGTTGACAGTGTTTTCTTCTAACGGCTTTTTTATGCCGTTAATAGGTATATGCTTTGTGGCGTCAAGCGTTTCGGTAATAGTGCAGGTAATACATTTCAAAAGAACCAAAACTCGAATTTTTTTAATGGCTCCGCTTCATCATCATTTTCAAATGAAAGGATACACAGAGTCGCAAATTTCTTTTTGCTATTGTTTGGTAACGGGAATAATGGGGGTATTGTGCGTCATATTCTATTTGTAGGGGTGGAATATGTATTTAAAAACACAAAAATTTTTGGTACTCGGCGTTTCTAAAAGCGGAAGCGCGGTGGCAGACTACTTGTTAGATAACGGCGCAGAATGTTATCTTTTCGAAGAACTTAAAACCGAAAAGGTACAAGCGTCTATAAATCGTTTAGTTGGTAAAGGTGCAAAATTCGTAGCCGAAGAAGAAGTCGATAAAGTCGTTTCGGAAATAGACGTAGTGGTAATAAGCCCCGGTGTTGCAATAAATCACCGAGTATCAGTAAAAGCAAAACAGCAGGGTAAAAGAATTATAGGCGAACTAGAATTCGGAATTTTAAATTTAATGCCTACCTTTATAGCCGTAACGGGTACCAATGGCAAAACCACGACGGTTTCTTTAATAAACGCCGTTTTAAAAGAAAACAATACCAAAACGGTTTTAGTCGGAAACGTAGGAAATCCGCTTACGGCAGAACTGAATAACGTAGACAAAGACACCGTTTGCGTAACGGAAGTTTCAAGTTTTCAAATGGAAAGTACAAACTCTATTTGTCCGCATGTAAGTTGCATACTTAATATTTCGCCCGACCATTTAGAAAGACATTACAATATGAATAATTATATTTTCTTAAAAAAGAAAATATTTAAAAATCAAACGCAATCGGAGTTTGTCGTGCTAAACGACGACGACAAAACGGTAAGGGAATTTTACGCCGAGTGTACGGCAAAACCCGTTTTCGTTTCGACTAAAAACGTCGTAGACGGCGCATACGTAAAAGACGGCAAAATATATTTTAAAAACGACTATATAACGGATATAGAATCTTTGCCATTAAGCGGAGAACACAACGTGTATAACTGTCTTTTCGCCATAGCCGTTAGTAAAATTCTGGGCGTTTCCGATCAAGTAATAGTGTCGGCGCTAGGCGGTTTTAAGGGCGTAAGACACAGAACGGAACTCGTTTTAGAAAAAAACGGTGTTAAGTATTACAACGATTCTAAGGCAACGAACACCGCTTCTACCATAAGTGCGATAGACAGTATGAAAACGCCTACCGTCCTTATTCTCGGCGGAAGCGAAAAGGGGGAAACATACGACGCCTTGTTTCAAAAGATTGCCGAAAGCAACGTAAAGCACGTAATCCTTACGGGCGCTTCTCGTTTTAATATGTTAAATTCCGCAAACAAAACGGGGTACGGTTCGGTAACGATGACCGAAGATTTTTATTTGGCGGTAAAAATCGCGTCTATGATTGCCGAGTTCGGCGACAACGTTTTGCTTAGTCCTGCTTGCGCTAGTTTTGATAAGTTTTCGGGTTTCGAAGAACGTGGCGAAGCCTTTTGTAACGAGGTAAAAAAAATCTGTGAAGCCTGAACTTTTAAAAAACAGAAAGACAAACGGCGATGTATGGTTACTCGTTGCCGTTTGTTTGCTTACGGTAGTCGGTACCGTTTTTATTTATTCGGCAAGCAACTATTCGGCGCTGGCAACCTACGGCGACGCCTTTTATTTTGTAAAAAAACAGATAATAGGAATATTGCTAGGTGTCGTCGCTATGATTTGTACATCCGTTTTCGATTACGAAAAACTTAAAAAGTTTAATATTCCCGTTGCGGTTGTTACGGTTATAATGCTGGTTTTGGTTTTTATACCGGGAATCGGCGTAGAAAACTACGGTGCTAAGCGTTGGGTAGGCTTCGGTTCGTTTACCGTTCAACCGTCCGAATTAGCAAAGTTTTCTCTTATACTTTTTTCGGCGACGTACGTCAGTAAAAATCCCGACAAAATAAAAAGGTTTTTCGGGTTTTTCCCCGTTCTTTTATACGGACTTGTTTTATGCGTTTTAATTATTTTAGAACCTAATATGTCTATAACCGTATGCGTGGCAGGTCTGTTGTTTACGATACTGTTCGTGTCGGGCGTAAAAATAAAGCATTTGATTTTTTTGATTTTACCCGCAATACTTTGCGGAGTGCTATTGGTTTTGGTTGCGCCTTACAGACTGCAACGACTTGTTGCGTTTTTAGACCCTTGGGCTAACCCGAAAGGCGAAGGTTACCAACTTTTACAATCTCTTTACGCGTTGGGTTCGGGCGGTTGGTTCGGCGTAGGTCTTTTTAATTCCAGACAGAAATACGCCTTTTTGCCGTTTGCCGAATCGGATTTTATATTGTCGGTCATAGGCGAAGAAATAGGGTTTGTCGGGCTAATATGTTTTTTTTCGTTGTTAGGCTTTATAATTTTTAGGGGAATAAAAATCGCGTCTAAATCGAAAGACGTGTTCGGGTTTATTCTTTCGGTCGGAATTACTATGATTTTCGGTATACAGGTGATTATTAACGCATTGGTGGTAACGGGCAGTATTCCGCCTACGGGACTACCGCTACCGTTGGTTTCCAGCGGAAATACTTCCATTATAATCTTTATGGCGGAAACGGGTATTTTATATAACGTTTCAAAACACGGTTCCTTAACTTTTTAAACGCTTTTCCCATACTATAAATTATCGTAAACGTTTGGAGATTAGTTATGGGGAAGTATATAATAAACGGTGGAAAAAAATTATCGGGTTGTATTTCTGTTGACAGAGCAAAAAATTCCGTGATGCCTATGATTGCCGGAAGCCTTTTGACCGACGAACCCGTCGTTATAAAAAATTGTCCTAAAATATCAGACGTTTTTAATATGCTTAAAATTTTGCGTTCGCTAAACGCAAAGGCGTATTTTTTAGAAAACGACTTAATTATATTGCCCGATTCGACCGATAAATATCAAACTTCTTCTAAGCAAGCAAAAGCTTTGCGCTCTTCCGTTTTTTTAATGGGGGCGCTTATTTCACGTTTTAAAAAGGCAAAAATCGCTTTGCCGGGCGGTTGCGATATAGGTAAACGCCCCATAGACATTCATATAGATTTGTTAAAAAAAATGGGTTGTAAAATAACCGAAGAACCCGACTGCGTAATATGTAACGCAAGCGAACTTAAAAGTTGTACATATAAACTTCCGTTTGCGTCGGTCGGCGCAACCGAAAACGCAATTTTGGTTGCCGTAAAAACTAGCGGAACGACCGTTATAAAAAATGTTGCCAAAGAACCCGAGATTGTAGATTTAGTGTGTTTTTTGCGTTCTATGGGTGCAAAAATAAAAGGCGAAGGAACGGGAACGATAACAGTAAGCGGTGTAGAAAGGCTTCACGGAACCGAGTACTTGCCGATAGGCGACAGAATAGAAGCGGGAACATTTCTTACCGCCGTTGCAATTACGGGCGGAGAATTGGAAATAAAAGGGATAAATGCCGAAAATATTTCTGCTCTGATACATAAACTTTGCGAAAACTCTTGTAAAATAAGTATAAAAAATGATATAATACATATAAAAAGCGGGGCAGTAAAAAAACCGTTCTCTTTCTCGACGGGTCCGTACCCGTCGTTTGCTACTGATTTGCAAGCGCAGGCAATGGTTTTGGCTTGCTTGTCGCAGGGGAAATCGGTTATAACCGAAACCGTTTTCGAAAATCGTTTCAGGCACGTAGAAGAACTAAAAAAACTCGGGGCGGATATAACCGTTTCGGGCAGAGTGGCAGTAATTAACGGCGTTAAAAATTTTTCGCCTGCAAAACTTTACGCCACTGATTTGCGTGGCGGTGCTTCTCTCGTGTTGGGGGCGTTGTCTGTTGACGGCGTAAGCGAAGTTTTTAATATCAGTCATATAGAACGCGGATATGCCGATTTCGATAAAAAACTAAGGTCGGTCGGCGCCGACGTTAAAAAAATTACTTAACTAAAAAAAGGAAAGAACAAAATGAAAACAAAAAAGACAATGGTTATTTTAATAGCAACGGTCTTTGTTTTCGTACTGCTTTTTTCTTGTATTCTTCTTTTTTCGGTAAAAAAGGTAGACGTCGAATTTAGCGTCGCAACCGATGTAGACACCAAAGAACTAGAAGAAAAGTTATCGGATTTTTGCGGGGAAAATTTACTGTTCTTCGATACGGACGAAGTTGTAGAACTTGTAGAAAAGTACCCCTATTTCCAACTTGTTTCGGTAGAAAAAAAGTTTCCTAACGTTATTTCCGTTTCGTTAAAAGAAAGGATAGAAACGTACTATATTTTAACCGAAGATAAGGTTTTGATTACCGATAAAGACGGAATTACGTTAAACATTAAAGAAAAATCGGAATTCAACGGTAACGTTCCCAGGGAAATTATAACACTTACCGCCGAAGGCATAACTTTTTCAGAGCAAAAACTCGGCGAAAAGGTAATTTGCGATAATACGGAATTGTTAAGTACCGTATTCGAAATGGCAAAAAGCGTAGACTTAACCGACTGTATAAAATCAATTCGCATAGTAACCGCGCGCGAACGCGACGACGTGTTGTTTTCGACGTATACGGGCGTAAACATTTTGGTAACGCAGGCGAATATTCGCGGAGTGGACAAGATAAGCGCAGGGTTTAGCGCATACAATAACAAAACCGACGATTATCTTAAAACTTATAATAACTTAGAAGTCGTTTTAAAAGACGACGGAACGATTAGCGTCGTGTGGACGGATAAAGGTTAAGGTGTATATATGCAAAAGAGACAAGTTGCTGTTTTAGACGTAGGCTCTTCTTGTGTAACGGCTGTTGTAGGGGAGCGCGGAATAAATAAGACTTTTGTTATAAAAGGCGAAGAGTCTTTCGAATACGAAGGTTTTGCCGGCGGAGAATTTTTAGACGCAGATTCTTTAAGGAACGCCGTTTTGCAAGCCGTTAGGTTTTTAAAAAAGACATTAAGGTCGGCGTTTAACACGGTGTACGTAGGCGTTCCGGGTGCGTTTACCGAAGTAACCGTAAAAGACAGCCAAATTTCTTTTCAGAAAAAGAAAAGAATAACCGACGAAGACGTAGACGCTTTGTTTGACGCGGCGTTCGTGTTGCAAAATTCAAAGTATACTCTTATAAACCGTTCGGCAATAGTTTACGAACTAGACGATTACAGAAGACTTGCTAACCCCGTAGGGCAAAGCAGTGAAGTTTTAAAAGGCAAACTCTCGTTCGTTTTGTGTAGAAATTATTTTTTAGACATAATAAAAACGACATTAAAGGTCGGCGGTGTAACCAATGCGGAATTCGTTTCGTCGGCGCTTGCGCAAGCGATGTTTTTAGTCGGTTCGGAAACGAGAGACAGAATAGCCGAAATAGTAGATGTAGGGTACATATCCACCACGTTTACGCTTATTCAGGGCGACGGAATTATTTTTCAGAAATCGTTCGATTACGGCGGTGGTTACATAACGGCTTCGCTTACCGAAAGGTTAGAAACGGACTTTTCAACCGCCGAAGAATTGAAGCGCAAAATAAATTTAAGCAGAGTCGGTAACAACGGCTTAGACGTTATCGACGACGGAAAGGGCAGGTATTTCAGTACGGAAGAAATTAAGGCAACCATAAAAAACAGCCTAGACGACCTTTGCGAAAATATCGCTCTTGCCATAGAAGAATCGGGGTATGCGGTTCCCGAATACGTTCCGTTAATGATAACGGGCGGTGGAATCGCTTTAATAAGGGGCGCAAAAGAACACGTTTCGGGTAGGCTTAACAACGTGGTAGAAATATTGGCGCCGTCTATTCCGCTTATGGACAAGCCTACCGAATCATCGGTTTTGTCGTTGCTAGACTTGGCGTTAGAACAAATCGGTTGATAATTAAACAGTAATTTTTTGGAGGAAAAACAATGTACGGTCAAGAAAGTTTGAATGTTAGTTCCGCAGTAATTAAAGTAATGGGTATCGGCGGTGGCGGTTGCAACGCCATTAACAGTATGATAGATTCTAATGTAAAGAGCGCAGAATTTATTGCAGTCAATACCGACAATCAGGCGTTATTATTATCTAAGGCAGAAAAGTGCTTGCAAATAGGCACGCTTTTAACTAAGGGCTTAGGTGCAGGAAGTGACCCCAATATAGGCGAAGCGGCTGCAGAAGAATCTAAAGACGAAATAGCCGAAATATTAAAAGGAACAGACCTTTTGTTTATAGCGGCAGGTATGGGTGGCGGTACCGGTACGGGCGCCGCTTCGGTTGTAGCCCGCATTGCAAGAGAATTGGGTATTTTAACTGTTGCGGTCGTAACCAAGCCGTTCTCTTTCGAAGGTAAAATAAGAAACGAAAACGCAAACAAGGGCGTTGCAAATCTTAAAAAATACGTAGATACGTTGGTAATAATTCCTAACGATAAATTGTTACAGTTCTTGCCACCGCATACGGGCGTGCTAGACGCGTTTAAGGTTGCAGACGATATGCTAAAACAGGGTATCGTAGGTATAGTAGACCTTATCGCTACGCCTTCGCTTATAAACCTAGACTTTGCCGACGTAAACACGGTTATGAGAAATCAGGGTTTGGCGCATATGGGCATAGGCAGAGCAAAAGGCGAAAACAGGGTAATAGAAGCCGTTCGTCAGGCGGTGTCCAGCCCGTTATTAGAAACTACGATAGAAGGTGCAAAATCTGTAATACTAAATGTTTCGGGCGGAAAAGACATAACTCTATCCGAAATAAACGAAGCGGCAGTTTTGGTTCAAGGTATAATAGATACCAACGCAAATATCATATTCGGTCAAACGATAGACGAATCGCTTAACGAAGAAATTAAAATTACTATCATTGCAACGGGTTTTTCGCCCAGAGTTGCCGAAGAAACCGAAGAAGTTCTTGTTTCTGTAAAGCCTGCGATAGGCGTTAAAACAGAAGAAGAATCTGCCGTTCCGCCCCTTTTAAAGGCAATAGAAAAAGAAGAAAAAGCGGTAGAACCCGTTAAGGTTGCAGAAGAAGTTAAACCCGTAGCCGTTCCAGAAGAAGAAGCGCCTTCGGAACTCGTAAAAGAAAAAGGTAAAGAGTTGCCTTTGTTTATGAGAAAGTTGTTCGGTAAAAAATAACCAGGCAAAATATTCGGCGGGTATAATTCCGTTTATACCCGTCGAAAAAAAAATATATAATAAAAAATCATAATTAGGTTAAAATTTGTTGCAATTAAATTTTAGTTGTGATAAAATAATCTTTGCAAACAGAAATTGCGTTTGTTTCGGGGTATGGCGCAGTTGGTAGCGCGCTTGTCTGGGGGGCAAGAGGCCGTGAGTTCAAGTCTCGCTACTCCGACCAAATACGTGGTAACAGTTAGTTGCCACGTATTTTTTATAGGTAAAGAGTATGAGAATAAGAAGAAAGAAAAATCTTGATTACCGTCTTAAAAACGTAGACGACCTTTTAATAAAAACAGATACGTCGGTTAAAAACGTTAAACTTGCGGTAGAAAATAAACAATACATAAACGCGCAAGAACTTTTTGGAAACACCAATCCGCTTTGTTTAGAGATAGGTTGCGGAAAGGGTGGTTTTATAATTAAAACTGCCCAAAAAAATACCGACAAAAACTATATTGCGGTAGAAATGATTCAAAACATTTTGGTTATGGCAATGGAAAGGGCAAATAAAAGCAATCTTAATAACCTAATGTTTATGAATACGGGCGCAGAGTATCTTGCCAAATACATAAAACCCGAAAGCGTAAGTCAAATATTTTTAAACTTTTCTCCGCCTTACCCCCAAAAGAGTTACGAGTGCAGAAGGCTTACAAACGACAGAAATGTTAAAAACTACTATGACTTTTTGGTTAAAGGCGGTACGGTCGTTCAAAAAACCGACGACTTAGATTTTTTTAATTATTCTTTTGAAAAGTTCGTTAAAAACGGGTTTACCGTAACAGATACAAGCAGTTGTTTAAAAACCGACGTAAATAATGTTACGACCGAATACGAAGAAAAGTTTATCGGCTTGGGTATGAAAATTTACAGGCTTGTAGCCGTAAAAAATTAAACGCCTAGATTTTGCTAATTATATTGACTAAATGCCGACAACGGGTTTATAATACGGTTATGAAAAAAATTCATAATCGGGTGTAAAAATGGATACGGCAAAAATCAAAGCATTTTTAAAGGCGTCGGAATACGGCAGTTTTAGTAAAGTTGCCGAAGAACTTAATTATACGCCGTCGGCGTTGTCGCATATGTGCGACGGGTTAGAACAAGAATTCGGACTAAAACTGTTAATTCGTAATTACTCGGGTGTAAAACTTACAGAAGCAGGGCGAGAGTTGTATGTCGATTTTAAGCGTATTATCGACCTAGAAAATCAAATAACCGTTAAGGCGCAAACGCTTGCAAAAAAACAAAAAGAAGTAAGAATCGGCGTTTATTCTAGTATTGCTTCTACCGTGCTCCCTAACATTTTAAAAGAACTTAAAAAAAACATTCCCGACATAAAAGTTTCTATTAACGTGTTTAGCCAAGAGTTAAGCAACGAAATGAAAAACAATACCGTAGACATAGTTTTGTCTTCCGACGACTACGGTTTCGATTACGAATGGCTACCGCTTTTCGAAGACGCATACTATCTTGCCGTACCAGATACGGTTTGTTTTAGGGGTAAAACCGTTGACAAAGAAGATATATATAAATTTACTTTAATTAAAACGGAAAAGATGATTATCGCCAAAAACTTCGACGAAAAAAAGTTTACCGACGTTATCGACGTTAAAACCGAAGATTTTTCGCTTGCGTTAAATATGGTAAAAGAAGGGGTGGGCGTGTCGCTTATTCCTAAAATCGCAGTTATTAAATCTTTTAAGGGCGTAAGGTTTTATAAAATATGTCCCGAAATAAAAAGGACATTGGGAATTTATTGTAAAAAAGACGTGTTAAAAAGAAAAGAAATAAAGGTTTTGGTAGACGGACTAAAAAATTCTATAAAAAAATAAAAGCCCGAAAAGGCTTTTATTTTTTGTTTATTTTGTTTTTAGGTTTTAGGTTTGCCCACAAAATTACGCCGACTTGCGGGGGAATACCCAGTATAAAAATCGCCCAGATGTTTTCTTCTAAAAAAACTATGTAGGCAGATGCAAGTATAGTCCATATAAGAAAAGAACAAAGAATAAATATATATTTTCGCTTACCCCATATCCCGTTAAAAACGATAAGAACTATTAAAGAAACTGGTACTGCGTAAATAAAAATTTTCCATATAGATATACGCGATATTATGTATATATAAACGTAACATATAGTCGCTACCAGCCATACGATAGAAACGGCAAGCAGGGTAATAATCATTTTATTAAGATTATTCTCTTTTGAATTGTATGTGTCGTCAAAATTTCCGTCGGGATTTTTAGACGCAATATAATCTAGCGTAACGCCGTACAGGTCGGCAAGTTCTTTTAGTGTGTCGATAGGCGGTATCGAGTCTCCGTTTTCCCATTTAGAAACAGATTTATCAGAGTAATTCAGTTTTTGTGCCAATTCCGTTTGCGTCAAGTTGTTTTTTACTCTTAGACGGTACAGGTTTTCGGCAATGTTATCTCTTATTTCACTCATACAAGAAGATTTTATCAAACATTTTAATTAAAATCAACTGTTTTTAGTAATTTTTTGTTAAACTCTACAATTATTTTAGTCGACTCTCTTTTTATGAGAGTTCGGGTTGAAGCATATTCAATACGTGTTTTTATATGTTTAGAGAAAGAATAGTTGCGTTTTTTTGTTTCGGGCTGTAAAATTAAAGAAAAAACAAAGGACGGTTTTCAGTATGGACAAAAAAAGTATCGACAAAAAAATAATTCCGGTTGT
>CAYYYD010000023.1:14276-22958 GCA_964475885.1 uncultured Christensenella sp. | reverse complement strand
ACGCTTTATAAATACAATTTAAGAAATGCTAAAAAATCGGAGATGGAAAATTTAGAAACCTTGTAAAAAAATCTTACAAGGTTTTTTTATTTCTTTACTTATTTTTAAAATGGGTATATAATATAAGCGTAACTTTGCTAGACGCAAAGTGAAAACTAACGTTTTCTACGTCTTTTTATAAAAGCCTTACGCTAACTTGAAGCAGGTCGCAAAAATGCCTGCAAATACTACGTGCTTGCGCATTTTTACTATTGTTATAATATAAGCGAGAAAACTTGCTTGCAAGGGTTTTCGAGCGCAGTATTTCACCGAGCGAGCCTTTGCGTTTAGCAAAGGGAAGGCGAAAGCCAAACATTGCAAACTTTGTTGCAATGTAGCGAGCAAGGTATAATAAGAGAAAACGTCCTTGCAAGGGTTTCTGAGTACAGTATTTCACCGAGCGAGCCTTTGCGTTTAGCAAAGGGAAGACGAAAGCCAAACGTTGCAAACTTTGTTGCAAAGTAGCGAGCAAGGTATAATATAAGTCTTTGTTGTGGAGTTTTTATGAAAATAATACATTGTGCAGATTTGCATTTGAATTCGCCTTTAACGTCGCTTCCGCTCGATAAGGCTAAGACTAGAAGAGAAGAAATAATTTCCACCTTTGAAAGGCTTTGTTCTTATGCCAAAAAAAATCAGGTTACGGCGGTTATAATTGCGGGCGATATGTTCGATTCGTTAAAGGTTACAAACAAGGTTGTAAACAGAGTTTTGTTTGCCGTTTCCAATTGTCCGACGGTAGACTTTTTATATTTGTCAGGTAACCACGATTCCGATTTCTTTTTAATGCAACAAACCGAGTTGCCTAAAAATTTTAAGGTTTTTGGCACCGACTGGACGTATTTCGATTACGGCGAAGTTAAAATCGGCGGTGTTTGTTTTAACGCATACAATACTCTTTCGATATATGACAATTTAGATTTTCCGAAAGATACTATAAACATAGCGGTTATGCACGGTCAGATTGCAGGGTATAAAAGCAAAGAAAATGCAGAAATCATAAGTCTTCCTAGACTTGTAGGCAAAAACATAGACTATTTGGCGCTTGGACATATACATTATTATGTCGAAGGAAGTTTAGACGAACGCGGTGATTTTGCGTATTCCGGTTGCCTAGACGCACGCGGTTTTGACGAAACGGGCGATAAGGGATTTATTTTATTGGAAACAGAAAACGGCAAACTTAAAAACGAGTTTGTAAATTTTTCGTCGAGAAAATTTTTCGAATACGAATACGACGTTACGGGTAAAACTTCGCCGTACTATGTAAGCGAAGAAATTTTTAATAACGTTACAGCCCAAATAAAACCCGAAAATGTCGTTAAAATTATATTAAAAGGGCAAGCCGTTCCTGAACTCGATATTAACTTCGAAGCCCTTTTAAAAAGACTTAATCTATTTTTTTTCTATGCAAAAATAAAAGACAAAACAACGCTTAAAATAGATTATCAAGACTATGTTTACGACAAGTCTATTAAGGGCGAATTCGTTCGTGCGGTGGCTTCTTCTAATTGTTCGGAAGAAGAAAAAAGTCAAATTATAATGTGCGGTCTAAGGGCGTTGAAAGGAGAAGAGTTATAATGAAGCTTATTAAATGTTATATATCGGCTTTTGGTAAGCTTAAAGATTTCGTCTTTGATTTTTCCGACGGAGTAAATACTTTGTTTTACGAAAACGGTTGGGGCAAAAGTACGCTTGCAGATTTTATAAAGGCGGTTTTTTACGGCATAAATTCTAAAAAAAGAAGTATAGGCGACAACGACAGAATAAAGTTTGCGCCGTGGAATTCTACCGAAAGGTTCGGCGGTTATGTGGTATTCGAAAAAGACGGGTACATTATTAAAGCAGAAAGGTACTTCGGCAAAAAAGAATCTGAAGACACGCTAACCCTTACGGACGTTAAAACGGGTAAACTTTTTGCCTGTCCCGAAAATTTGGGCGAGCATATATTTAAGATAGACGAAGAAGGTTTTTCTTCTACAACTTATTTTTCTCAAAAAGATTTAGAAGTTAAAAGCAACAGCAGTTTAACCGCTAAGTTTAATTCGGGCGACAATAAAGACACCAAGGCGTTTGACAATGCGGTAGAAAAAATCGAAAAAAAGATTAAGGGATATGCTAATTCTGTAAACAGGGGTGTAATTCCTGATTTAAAATCTAAACTATATAAACTTAATGACAGCATAGAACAGTCTAAACTTGCCGATTCCACGGCAGACAAACTAAGGGCACAGGTCGACCGTCTAAAAATCGATTTATCCGACACGCAAAACAAACTTCTTGTCGCAAACGACAATTTGCAAAAAGCGTCCGAAAGTGCGCTTGTTTCCGAAAAGAAAAAAAGGTTAGACGCTCTTTTAGAAAAAAAACAGGCGGTTAGTCTGGCTGTTCAAGAAAGCGAAGCCGTGCTAAACGGAAACCGCCTTACAGAAGAAGAAACCGAAAAGTATTTTAACTGTATAAAAGACTTGGCTTCGGCAAAACAAAAACAAGCGGTTTTAGGCGAAGCCGTTAAAGAATTGAGTGCAGAAAGTTCGCATACCGAAAAAAAGTCTTTCGGCGCATTGCTGTGTACCGTTTTGTCCGTTATCGGTTTAATCGCAGGTATAGTTGTTGCTTTTTATAATGTAGAAGTCGGGTGCGTTATTGCGTTTGTTTCGGTCGTTGCGCTGATAATCGGGGTTATTATGTTAGTGCGTAAAAGAAAAACCGAATCTAAAAATCAAAAAACGGATTTTATACAAAAAAAGTCGGTAGAGTTTAACGAACTTACGCAAATTGTAAATAAATACGAAGAAGTGTTAGACGCATTTTTTTCTAGGTTTAATGTAACTCAGGGCGATTATTTTAATAAAATTCAAACGCTAAAAGACAATGCGTACAGTTTAGAAAAAAGTTTGTCGGAACTAAAAGAAATTAATAAAGAGATAGAAGTTTTGCAATCGCAAAATCTTACTTCTTCTTCGTGCGAGTATTCGGTCGACGAACTTAAAATAAAAATACGCGACCTGCAAGGGGTGTTTAACGAGCAGAACGCCGAACTTAGTAAACTTAACGCATCTCTTTTAAGGTACGAAGAACTGTCGTTTTCGCTTACCGATTTAGTAGAAGAAAAAACGCAGGTGCAAGACGAAATAGAGCAAGCCGTTAAAGAGAACGAGTTGTTTAAAAAGACTTTAAAGTTTTTAAAAGAAGCCGACGACAATTTAAAAACGCGATACAGAGAGCCTTTGTCAAACGCGCTTAACAGGTACGTAGAAATTATTTCGGATACGCAAAAAACGGTAAATGTAGACATTGACTTAAACATTACGGTAAACGAAAAGGCAGGTGCAAAAAAGCCCGAGTATTACAGTAAGGGGTGGCAGAACCTTTTTGAAATTTGCAAGCGGTTTGCATTAATAGACGTTTTGTATCCCGACGATAAACCGTTTATAATTTTAGATGACCCCTTTTATAATTTAGACGAAAGCAAATTAAATTCTTCTTTGTCGTTAATTAAAGACTTGGCAAAGAATCATCAAATAATATACCTGACCTGTCATAAATCCAGAACGTTAAACAATGCGTAAACTGAATTTCGAGTTGGTTCCCGACGGTTGCTGGTACTCTAATCTCCGTTCTATTCTACCGCCGTCGGAGTGGGAAAAAATAAAAAAAGACGCTAAACTTCGTTCGGGCGGAAGGTGTTCGTGTTGTGGTAAAAAAACAGACAGGTTAGACGCACACGAAGTCTGGTCGTACGATATTGAAAAGGGCGTTCAGAAATTAGAAGATGTAATAAGCGTTTGTAAAGACTGTCACAGCGTTATTCATATAGGCTATACGCAATTAAAGGGCAATATAGAGCGTGCCGAAGCGCACTATATGAAAGTAAACGGCTGTTCTTACGCAGAGTTTAGGCAAGACTTGGGTAGGGCAAATCAACTTCATAAAGAAAGAAACAAGGTTGCCGAATGGAAACTAGATGTAAGTTGGCTAAAAAAATTTTTATAAGTAATTAACAAAGGTAAAGGCTATGGAAATAATTGACTCACACGCACATATTTATCCGCAAAAAATCGCAAAAAAGGCGACCGAAGCCATAGGAACTTTTTACGATATTCCTATGGAAACGGCGTTGGGCACGGCAGAAAAACTGATAGAAGTCGGTTCTCGTGCAGGAATAACTAGGTACGTGGTACATTCGGTTGCCACGACTCCGCATCAAGTAAGGTCCATTAACGAGTTTATAAAAAGCGAAATAAACCAATATCCGCAACTTATAGGGTTTATGACTCTTCATCAAGATTTGTCAGAAGAAGAAATCAAAAGCGAAGTGGATTGGTGTGTCAAAAACGGGTTTAAGGGCGTAAAACTTCACCCCGATTTTCAAAAATTTTATATCGACGAAGAAAAAGCCGAAAAGATTTATAAAATCGTATCCGACCGTTTGCCCATACTTTTACATGTCGGCGACGACAGGTTCGACTATTCTAAACCCGAAAGGCTTGTAAGGGTAGCAAAACGCCATCCCGAAGTAAAGTTTATTTCCGCGCACTTCGGCGGTTATCGTTGCTGGGACGACGCGTATATGTATAAAGGGCTAGACAACGTGTATTTCGACACCTGTTCGTCTTTGCCGTTTATCTCTCCCGAAAGGGCAAAAGAAATTATAGATATGTTAGGCGTAGACAGATTTTTCTTTTCAACCGATTTCCCTATGTGGGATGCAGAAAGTGAACTAGAGCGTTTTTATAAAATAGATTTAACCGAAGAAGAACGCAAAAAAATTCTTTCGGAAAACATAAAAAAATTATTAAAAATTCATTAAGACGCCTGTAAATTCGTTGACATCGGGTTTTTCGGGTGCTATAATATTAAAAAAATAAAACGCTGTGAAGGAAACAGACGCGTTACCTTAATTCAGAGAGTTGACGGGCGGTGCAAGTCAATGCGGGGTTTCTCGTTACTCATTCCGGAGCGGAAACGGCGAAAAGTTACAGTAATCGTTTACGGCAAGCCCCGTTAAAAGCAAACAAGTGGTTGACAAGTTCAACAAACACGGGTGGTACCGCGGTGAAAATCGTCCCTGACTAGAAATTTAGTCAGGGTTTTATTTTTAATTCCGTCGCCAAAAAACGCCCGTTCAATCACTAATTTGCTTGACATTCTTTTACCCGTATTATATAATGTTTAAGTAATTGAAAAGTACGCTTAAATGTAGTTAGGGAAAGGTTTGTTTTGTTGCTCGACAAGTTGCGTGTTTAACCGCGTAAAAAGGGCAAAGGCTTACTGTTCTGAAACGGAGAAATAAGATAGTAGTCGTTTACGGTTAGCCCCGTTAAAGGCACGCAAGAGTGATTGCTTAAAAGCAATAAACTGGGTGGTACCGCGGTGAAAATCGTCCCTGACTGATATTCAGTCGGGGTATTTTTTTTAGATAAAGGAGTTTTTAGTATGAAGAATTTAACCGTTTCAGATTTTACCTTAAAGGCAGTTGATATTAACGGAGTTTCTCTCGCTTTCAGAGAAAAACTCGCCATTGCCGAAAAACTAGACGCTTGTATGGTCGACGCAATAGAATTGCCCGTTCTTAAAAATTCCAAAGAAGACGAAGTAATTTTCAGAACGATAGCGACAACCGTAAAAAACGCCGTCGTTAAAATTCCCGTAGGCGATTCTGAAGAAAGTTTGGTTTCGGCTTTTCAGTGCATTAGCAAAGCAAACAAGCCGTGTTTACAGGTAGTTATGCCCGTATCCACCGCTTTAATGGAATATTCTTATCATTTAAAAGCACCCCTAATGCTACAAAAAATAGCAGGTCTTGTAAAAAAAGCTAAAGAGTGTTGCGACCTTGTAGAATTCGTAGCGCTAGATTGTTTTAGGGCAGAAGAAGGTTTTATAGAAGAGTGCGCTAAAACCGTTTATCAGGCAGGTGCGTATTCTATAACTATTTCCGACGATTCGGGCGAAGCGTTCCCCGAAGATTTCGCAAACGTCGTTAAAAAAATTAAAAACGTTTGCGATATTAAAGTTTCGGTTAAACCTTCCGACTCGTTTAAAATGTCGTCGGCTTGCGCCGTTCAATCTGTTAAATCCGGGGCAGACGGCGTCGTCGCTTCGGTAACGGACGGTTTGTCTTTGTCGGTTGTCGGCGATATTATAAGGGCTAAAAAGTTCGAACTAAACGCCGATTGTAAATTAGACGTTACCAACGTAAAAACAATTTCGCTGTCTATAAACGGCATTGCCGAAGAACAGCAAAATGTCGTTTTAGAAAAAGCGTCTAACGGTAAGTTGACCGTGGGTGCAAACCTTAAAGACGTTTCCGAAACGGTAAAACAACTCGGCTACGAACTTTCCGATTCTGATATAGGTAAGGTTTACGAAGAATTTAAAAAGGTTACCGCTAAAAAAGAAACGATAGACTCTAAGGAATTAGAAGCCATAATCGCAAGCACTGCTATGCAGGTTCCTTCTACGTATCATCTTATCAATTACGTCGTAAACAGCGGTAACATTATTCCGGCAACGGCAAACATAACGCTAGAAAAAGACGGCGAAAGGTTTACCGGCGTATCGACGGGCGACGGTCCGATAGACGCGTCGTTCCACGCAATAGAACAGGTAGTCGGTCATCATTACGAACTAGACGATTTCCAAGTTCACGCCGTAACGAAAGGCAGAAACGCTGTCGGTTCTTCTGTTTTAAGGCTAAGGGCAGACGGGAAACTTTACCCCGGCAACGGCGTTTCTACGGATATAGTCGGCGCTTGTATCCGCGCGTATATCAACGCTCTTAACAAAATCGTTTACGAGGAGAACTGATATGAAATTCTCGTTTTCGGATAAATTCGTTACTACCGACAGTTTTATAGAACTGTGTAACGTCGTAAAAAACTATAATTTCGACGGTGTGGAAATTTCCGACGCCGTGCAAGAAGTCGCCGTACATTCTGACAGTATTTTCAATCCGTCCGTAACGGCAGACGCAAAAAGAAAACTTGTAAACAGACATATATCTATTCCCGTGCTAACTTGTCCCGAACAAATTTGTAACGGTACCGACGGCTCGGTTATCATAAAGTACGTAGAATACGCTTCGCTTGCTTCCGTTTCGGGCGTCGTACTTAAATTTTCCGAATTGCCTTCTACAAAAAGGTTAAAAGAAATTTTATCGCCCGTCATTAAAGAAGCCGAAAGTTTGGGTGTTTCCGTTTTGCTGGAAACTTGCGGACCGCTTGACAATACGGAAAAGGTTTTAGACATTATAAACATTTTCGGTACGGCTTCGTTAAAAGTCTGCTGGAATATTCGCGAAACGTTTTTTACGGCAGGCGAGTCTGCCGACAAAACCATACAAACGCTCGGCGCATACATAGGCTACGTTCGTATAGGCGATAAAAAAGACGGCAAAAACGTTATTATCGGCGACGGGGAACTTCCCGTTAAAGATTTTATAAACGCGCTCCGCTCGTTAAATTACGACGGGTACGTTGCGGTAATGGAGTCCGACGACGTTGCTTCCGCCGACATTCTTTTAACTCATTTCAGAAGTTACTTGTCTTCGGAATCTGCCGAGTCTTCCGCTAAGCCCGTATATTATAATCGCAGTAAAACGGGTACGCACCCGTGGAAAAAGTACGATGTGTTGAATTTGACTTTTTCGGAAGTCTTAGATCAAATGGTAGAAAGTTATCCCGACCAATACGCTTTTAAGTACACGACGCTAGACTATACCAGAACGTATTCTCAGTTTAGGGACGACGTAGATAAAGTTGCCGCCGCACTTATTTCCTTAGGCGTAGAAGCGGGACATCACGTAGCGATATGGGCTACCAACATTCCGCAGTGGTTTTTGGTTTTTTGGGCAACGGTAAAAATCGGCGCGGTTTTGGTTACCGTAAACACGGCGTATAAAATTCACGAAGCCGAATATCTTTTAAGACAGTCGGATACTCATACGCTCGTAATGATAGAAAGTTGCAAAGACTCCGACTATAAATCCACGATAGAAGAGTTATGCCCCGAACTTAAAAACGTTAAGGCAGGGCAACCGCTGTATTCTAAAAAACTTCCGTTTTTGCGTAATGTTATTACCGTCGGTTTCGAAATGGACGGTTGCTTGGAATGGAACGATTTCTTAAAGCGTTCTTCGTTAGTTCCCAACGAAGAAGTAAGAAGAATGGCATCTAAGGTAAAGCCCGACGACGTATGCAATATGCAGTATACTTCGGGTACGACAGGCTTTCCGAAAGGCGTAATGCTTACGCACAGAAACATTATAAACAACGGCAAAATAATTGGCGACAGAATGGATATATCTACGGCAGATAAAATGATGATTCAGGTTCCTATGTTCCACTGTTTCGGTATGGTGCTTTCTATGACCAATATGATGACGCACGGCGGAACTTGTTGCCCTATGCCGTACTTTTCTCCGAAGTCTTCGTTGGCGTGCATAAACGACGAAAAGATAACTTGTTTTAACGGCGTTCCCACAATGTTTATAGCAATGTTTAACCATTCTGACTTTGCAAAAACTGATTTCTCGCATATGCGAACGGGTATTATGGCAGGCGCGAACTGTCCGCCCGAATTGATGCGTCGCGCTTCCGTCGAAATGAATATGAAAGAGATTTTAAGCGTTTACGGTCAGAC
>CAYYYD010000023.1:11218-14176 GCA_964475885.1 uncultured Christensenella sp. | reverse complement strand
GAAAACGGAGAGTTTGTCGCAAGGGGCTATAATATTATGAAAGGGTATTATAAAATGCCCAAGGCGACAGAACAAACCATAGACAAAGACGGCTGGCTTCATAGCGGAGATATATGTTGCCGTACTCCCGACGGATACTACAAAGTTACGGGCAGACTTAAAGATATGATTATTCGCGGTGGCGAAAACTTGTATCCGAGAGAAATAGAAGAGTTTTATTTAACTCACGAAAAGGTGAGAGACGTTCAGGTCGTCGGCGTGCCCGACCAGAGATACGGCGAAGAAGCGTGTGCGTACATTATTCTTAAAAAGGGCGAAACGGCAACCGAAAACGATATGAGAGAATACGGAAATTCGCATATGGCAA
This sequence comes from uncultured Christensenella sp., assembly GCA_964475885.1. GTDB lineage: Bacteria > Bacillota > Clostridia > Christensenellales > Borkfalkiaceae > UBA1259. The sequence continues at coordinate 13,809 of CAYYYD010000023.1, read as the reverse complement.
AACACAAAGTTCCCAGATACTTTATATTCGTTAACGAGTTTCCAATGAATGCGGCAGGCAAAATTTTAAAATACAAAATGCGTGAAAACGCAACCGAAATAATAAAAAATATGCAAAAAGGCGGTGTATAATATGTTAGATATTAAAATCGAAAAAGCAAAGACGTTAAAAGAAAAACCGGATTTTTCAAAACTCGGTTTCGGCAAGTACTTTACCGACCATATGTTTATGGCTGATTTTAAAGACGGAAAGTGGCAAAACGCAAGGATAGTTCCGTTTGGCTATATTCCTATTCACCCCGCGTCTACCGTTCTTCATTACGGCGCAGAAATATTCGAAGGAATGAAAGCGTATAAAACGGCAGACGGATACCAGTTGTTCAGACCTTACGAAAACGCAAAGAGAATGAACAATTCGGCAGAAAGACTTTGCCTTCCCGAAATTCCCGAAGAGTTTTTCGTTAAGGCGATAACCGAACTTATCAACATAGATAAAGATTGGATACCTAACCTTTCGGGAACGTCGCTTTATGTTCGTCCTTTCCTTTTCGGTAACGACGAAGCGCTTGGCGTTCACGCAGTTCATAACGCGACTTTCGTTATTATTTTGTCGCCTGTCGGCAATTACTACGCAGAAGGGCTTAACCCCGTAAAAATCAGTATAGAAAGCGAAGACGTAAGGGCAGTTAGGGGCGGTACTGGTTACGCTAAATGCGGTGGTAACTACGCGGCAAGTTTGCGTGCGGGTAAGCGTGCCGAAGAAAAAGGCATTTCACAGGTATTGTGGCTAGACGGCGTAGAAAGAAAGTATATAGAAGAAGTCGGCGCAATGAACGTTATGTTTAAAATCAACGGCGAAATCGTAACGCCTAAACTTACGGGTTCGGTTCTTCCCGGTATAACCAGAAAATCGTGTATAGAAATACTTAAAGATTGGGGCTACAAGGTAAGCGAACGTCTTATTTCCGTAGACGAACTGTTACAGGCAGTAGAAAACGGCGAGTTAGAAGAAGCGTGGGGTACTGGTACGGCGGCAGTCGTTTCTCCTATCGGACACCTTTTTTATAACGGTAAAGACTACACCGTATCTAATAACGAAATCGGCGAACTCACCCAAAAACTGTACGACGAACTTACGGGTATTCAGTGGGCTAAAAAACCCGACGAGCGTAACTGGTGCTTAAAGGTTAAAATCTAAATGTTCGATAAACGCGTAAACATCTTTATGGGGCATTACGGAAGCGGAAAAACTTATGTTTCCGTAAACTATGCTATTGCATTAAAAAAATATTCCGACAAGGTAAGTATATACGACCTAGATATTGTAAATCCGTACTACCGTACGGTAGACGCATTGCAAATGCTACAAAACAACAATGTAGAACTTATTGTTTCGCCTTATGCGGAAACAAACGTAGACATACCTGCAATGAACTCGGGCGCATACAAAATGCTTAACCCCGATTTTGGTTGCGCGGTGCTCGACATCGGCGGGGACGATAGGGGTGCGCTTGCGTTGGGAAGGTTTAGAGAAGGTATACTTAGCGAAAACAATTACGAAGTTTTTTTTGTGGTTAATCGTTTCAGACCTGAAACCCGAACAATTAAAGACGCAATTCAAATTAAAGAAGAAATAGAAAAATCGGCAAAACTTAAATTTACCGCTATCGTAAACAATGCCAATCTGGGTAACGAAACGACAGAAGAACATATTGTTTCGGGGTACGAATTTTGTTTACAACTAGGTAAAACGGTCGGGTTACCCGTAAAGTTTACAAGCGTAAGAAACGATTTAATAACCGATAAACTTAAACGAAAAATAAATCAGATACTTCCTGTTTCGCCTATAAAATATGGCGACTGGATATAAACAAGGAGAAGAAAATGGCAAAGGTAACTTTTGATGTAGAAAGATGTAAGGGTTGCGGTTTGTGTGAAACGGTATGCCCCAAACAGATAATCGAACTCGAAAAAGAAAAAATCAACCAAAAGGGGTATCACCCTGCCGGCGTAACCGATATGGAAAAATGTATCGGTTGCGGTTTTTGTGCAACGATGTGCCCCGATACGATCATAAGGGTTGAAAGATAGGTGATAAATATGTCAGAAAAAGTATTGATGAAAGGAAACGAAGCATTGGCGGAAGCGGCTATTTCCGCAGGTTGTAGGCATTATTTCGGCTACCCGATAACTCCCCAAACGGAAGTTGCCGCTTATATGGCTAAAAGAATGCCTAAAATCGGCGGAACTTTTTTACAGGCAGAATCCGAAGTAGCCGCAATAAATATGGTAATCGGCGCGTCGTCTTGCGGTGTAAGGGCAATGACGAGTAGTTCCAGCCCGGGAATTTCGTTAAAGAGCGAAGGTATATCTTACCTTGCGGGTTGCGAACTCCCTGCAGTTATAGTAAATGTTCAAAGGGGCGGTCCGGGGCTCGGTGGTATTCAGCCTTCTCAGTCCGATTATTTTCAGGCAACGAAAGGCGGTTCTCACGGCGATTTCAAACTTGTTGTTCTTGCGCCTGCGTCCGTTCAGGAAATGGCTACTTTGGCTATTAAGGCGTTTGACCTTGCCGATAAGTACAGGCTTCCT
>CAYYYD010000023.1:7650-11118 GCA_964475885.1 uncultured Christensenella sp. | reverse complement strand
GCCGAGTATTGTATAGTCGCTTTCGGTATCGCATCGAGAGTTTCTAAAAACGCTATTATGGAAGCGAGAAAGCGCGGTATAAAGGTCGGTATGATAAGGCCCATTACGCTTTGGCCGTTCCCGAAAAACGTTTTAAGAAAAACCGCCGACAAGGTTAAAGGATTTTTATCTGTGGAATTAAATATGGGGCAAATGGTCGAAGACGTTAAACTTGCGACCGAATGTAAAAAACCCGTTTATTTCTTAGGCAGAACGGGCGGTGTTATTATGACTCCCGACGAAATCGTCGTCGCATTGGAAAAAATAGAAAAGGGGGAAGCAAAACAATGGTAGTATTCGAAAAGACAAAAGGTTTAACCGACCAACCGCTTCACTATTGTCCCGGTTGTACGCACGGTATTATTCATAGACTGGTTGCAGAATGTTTAGAAGAACTGGGTATACTTGACAGAACGGTAGGCGTTGCAAGTGTAGGCTGTTCGGTATTCTCTTATAACTATTTTAACTGCGATATGATTCAGGCCGCACACGGAAGGGCACCTGCCGTTGCGACGGGCGCGAAAAGGGCAAACCCGAATAACATAGTATTTACCTATCAGGGCGACGGCGATCTTGCCGCAATCGGTACGGCAGAAACCGTCCATTCGGCAGGCAGGGGCGAAAACATTACCGTTATTTTCGTAAATAATGCGATATACGGTATGACGGGCGGTCAAATGGCTCCGACTACGTTACCTAATCAGGTTACGCAAACTTCCCCTTACGGAAGGGACGTTACCGTCGTCGGCTATCCGATAAAGGTATGCGAAATGCTTTCTCAGGTTACGGGCGCAAGTTATTTGGAAAGGGTTGCCGTTAATAACGTTAAAAATATTAAAAACGCTAAAAAGGCAATAATGCACGCATTTAAAAATCAAATGGAAGGCAAAGGTTTTTCTTTAATAGAAGTACTTTCTACTTGCCCCACAAACTGGGGTTTGTCGCCTAAGGAAGCGCTTAATTGGTTAAACGAGAATATGGAAACGTATTATCCGTTGGGCGTTTATAAAGACAAGTATAAGGAGGAAAAGTAAATGGCTACCACAAAAATTCTTATCGCAGGCTTCGGCGGTCAGGGTATCCTTTTTACGGGTAAAGCCCTTGCTTATACGGGTTTAAAGGCAGACAAGCAAATTTCTTGGCTTCCTTCTTACGGTCCCGAAATGCGTGGCGGTACGGCAAGTTGTTCGGTTACGGTTTCGGACGAGCAGATAGGTTCTCCTATCGTAGATAAGCCTGACGTGTTAATTGCAATGAACCTTCCTTCGTTAGAAAAATATATAAATGCTACCGAAAAAGGCGGTTGCGTCGTTTACGACAGTTCGCTTATTACCGAGCACACACCGAGAGAAGACGTTACCACAATCGGTATTCCTGCCACCAAAATGGCAAGTGAAAACGGTTTAGACGGTCTTGCCAATATGATTATTTTGGGCAAACTAATCAAGCAGACGGGAATTTTTAGTTTAGAACAAATTAAAACCAGCCTTGCACAAATGATTCCGCCTAAAAAAGCATTCCTTTTAGACAAAAATGTAAAAGCAATAGAAATCGGTTATAATTTTTAATCGGGCTACAAAAATTCGGCGTAACGTATCGCCGAATTTTTTTTGTGGCATAAACGACGTCTTTATTCATATATTGATTGTAGAAGACAAAAAGGAGGATAAAAATGTCGTTTTTCTGTAATTTTCAATCGGATAGGTGTCCCGGTCAAATTAACGGTAATCCGCTTAACGGCTTATGCGAAAAAGTTTGTATTCAGGCGACTAAGGTGTTTGACGCTTGTATGCAACAGAGTCAACTTACCGATATTGTAATAAACGTAACCGACCTTACGCCGTCTAATCCTACATATCCGTTGACTTTCGTCAGCGCAAAAAGTATGACTTCTAACGGGGTAATTAGCAATTTAGAAATCGTTCCGCTAGCCGAACGTCCTAATTCTGCCAGAGTTCGCGCCGACGTTAAAATTCCAGTTTCGGTCGCGTATACCGATGCATCGGGCGTAGAAGGTGCGGGCGTTTCTAGTATTACCGTAACAAAAGACGTAATACTAAATATTCCGTCTGCTTCTATTATGCCGTATCGGGTAGAATCGGTTGTATCGCTTGTGTCTACGCAGGGCTCGTACACGGCAGAAAACCAGTTTACGATAGACGCTTGCGTAACCATTATATTAAAAATCGTTATGGACGTAGAGTTGTTGGTTCCGTCTTACGGTTATACACCCATACCGCCTTGTCAAGAATACACGCAAGAAGTGTGCGCAGGGTTTTTCGAATTGCCAATGTATCCGGAATAAGCGTAAAAAACACGGCAGACGCCGTGTTTTTTTGTTTGCTTTTGGTTGTTAAATTTTTTATTGTGTGTTAAAATATTATTATATGAAAATTTACGCTATAAGCGACCTTCATATTTCCACCAATACCGGAAAGCCTATGGACGTATTCGGTGGAAATTGGGTAGGGTATCTAGAAAAAATTTTTGCCGATTGGCAAAAAAAAGTTTCCGACGACGATTTGGTTTTAATCGGCGGAGATATAAGTTGGGCTATGGATATATCCGACGCAAAACAAGATATAGACACCCTTTCGGAATTAAAAGGCAAAAAAATAATAATTAAGGGTAACCACGACTATTGGTGGAGCGGAATAGGTAAGGTAAGGGATATTCTGCCCGAAAATTTTTACGCCCTACAAAACGACAGTATAAGGTTTCCGGGCGTGGTCGTGTGCGGTTCTAGGTGTTGGTCGGTTCCGGGCGCACCCGATTTTAAAGAACACGATATGAAAATTTATATGCGCGAAAACGAAAGGCTTAGGTTGTCGTTGAAATCGGCTTGCGCGATGCGAGAAGAAGGCGATAAAATTATTGCGCTTATTCATTTTCCGCCTTTTAACGTTAAGCGAGAAGATACGCTTTTTACACAGGTGTTCGAAGAATTCGGCGTAGACACGGTAATTTACGGGCATCTTCACGGCAAAAACGTACGTGCGGACAAGTTGGTGGTTAAAAACGGCGTAAAGTACTACCTTACTTCTTGCGACCAAGTAGACAATAAATTAACGGAGATAGTTTTATGAACGAACAAACATTTGACGTAACGGAAAGCAAACTTAAAAACTATTTTAAAACTTTGCCCAAACGCTTTTTTATTACCGCTTTTTCGGGTATGGCGCAGGGGTTATTCGTAACGCTTATTGCCGGTACGATTTTGGCAATGGTATCCGATTGGATAGGCAATAATTATATCGGCAACACTCTTAAATATATTTCTACTCTTGCAAAAATTTTAATGGGCGCAGGCATAGGTGTGGGGATAGCGCACGCGCTGGGCAAAAACAAACTATTGGTTTTTTCTTGCGCGGTGGCAGGTATGGTCGGTGCGTGGGCAGACAAACTTATTGTAGGTGGCGGTGGTTTAGA
>CAYYYD010000023.1:0-7550 GCA_964475885.1 uncultured Christensenella sp. | reverse complement strand
TGTCATATGGTAGGTTTTGCCGTTGCAAGTTACAAAGAAAACGGGTTCGGTGGTTTAATAGCGCAGGGGCTTGGTACAAGTATGTTGCAAATTCCCAACATAATGAAAAAGCCCGTTATAATGCTTCCGATGATTATTTCGAGTGCGATTTTAGGTCCTTTATCTACCTGTGTGTTCAAACTAAAATGCGGTGCTTCCGGTGGCGGAATGGGTACCAGCGGTTTAGTAGGCGTGTTGGAATTGTTTAAGGAAACATCGGGTGCGTTAGGAATTGTGGGGATAATTCTTTTAATGATTGTTCTTCCGGCAATACTCAATTTAATTATCAGCGAGTTTATGAGAAAAAAAGAATGGATACAATTCGGGGATATGAAACTTCCCGATTAACTAAAATAACGGGGCGACTTTTTAATAAGTCGCTTCTTTTTTGCTTAAAATTCAAACGACAAGCATATCTATATTAAAAAGGGGGAATAGATATGCAAAATCAGACAGAAGCGGATAAACTTGTTTTAGAAGGCAGAAAAAAACTTTCTATGACCGGTGTAGAATCGGTAAATTCTTTTTCGGAAAATTTCTTAAAACTTTCCGTGGCGGGAAAAACCGTTTCCGTAACGGGAGAAAACATTAAAATCGATGTGTTTAACAAGGCGACGGGTTCGTTGTCGGCGACGGGGCTTTTTAACGAAATAAAATACAATGTACAAAAACAGCCTTTTATAAAAAGGATTTTTAAATAGTGTTCGTAACTTCCGGTCAGTTTTATGTTTTTATAAGTTGCGTGGCGTTTGGGTGTGTGTCGGGCGTATTGTTGGGTGTTTCAGATTGCGTAAAAAGAATGGTTAAAAACCGAGCGTTACAAATTTCGTCGGATGTTTTTGCGTTTGTTTTAATATGCTTTTCTTTTGTCGCATATTCTTATTTATTAAATTTTCCGAACGTCCGCGCGTATATGTTTTTAGGCGTGTTTTTAGGAATTGTTTTGACATTTAAAAGTTTTAATATAATACTTGCAAAAATCGGCAAAAAGATTTATAATATATGCGTAAAGAAGAAAAGGAAAATCGGAAATGAAAGAAAGCGATTTTAAAAAACTCGTTGTGTCTATAACCGTAGGCGCGGTACTTCTTTTGGTAATGTTGCTGTCGGTTATGATTTATCAACTCGTTTCTATCGGAAAACTTAAATCGGAAGAAGCTGAACTCAAAGCAAAAATTCAAGAATATCAGGTTTTAATAGAAGATACCGAAGACACGTTGGAAGCACGTTCTATGCGTTGGTGGATAGAGCGTCGCGCAAGGGAAATAGGTTACGTTTACGAAGGAGACGTTCCGCTTGACTAACGGTACTTGTGCGGTAATAGACGTCGGTTCTAATTCGGTAAGGCTTATGCTAAGTCGTAACGGCGTTACGCTTTTAAAAAGGGTAAAGGTAACTAAACTAGCCGAAGGCGTTGCCAATAATTCGCGTTTAAGTGCAACGGCAATAGAACGCACGGCAAACGCTGTAAACGAATTTTATATATACGCTAAATCTGTCGGGGCAGAAAAAGTTTTCGTATTTGCCACGGCAGGCGTTAGGCAAGCGCAAAACGGCGCCGAGTTTACCGATAAGGTAAAAGATTTATGCGGTTTGACGGTAGACGTGGTTTCGGGCGAAAAAGAAGCGCTTTTGGGCGCTGTCGGGGCGCTTTATAACACAGACGGCGGTGTTATTGATATAGGCGGTGCAAGTACCGAAATTATCGTTTTAAAAGACGGTAATGTTTTGTATTCTAAAAGTTTAGACGTAGGCGCGGTAAGACTTTACGATATGTTTAAAGACGATAAAGTTCGGTTATCTGAGTACGTTAAAAACAAGGTTACAGAGTTCGGTAACATCGGTTGCTCTAATTTCGTCGCCATAGGCGGTACGGCAACCAGCGTCGCTTCGGTTTTACAAAAATTACAACCGTATGACCCGACTAAGGTAGACGGTTTTCGTTTAGAAAAAAAAGACGTTTGCGAATTGTCGGACAAACTTTTTGATATGTCAGTTGAAGAAAGAAGAAAATTACAAGGGCTTCAACCCGAGCGTGCAGAAATAATTGCTTCGGGCGTTGCGCTTTTAAAATTCCTTATGCAGTATTTAAGAATAGATTTTTTAAACGTAAGCGAAAAGGATAATTTAGAAGGATATTTAACTTTTGTTTCGGAGAAATTATGAGCAGAAAAACTAATCTGATAAACAATATTTTATCGTTACTGATAACCGTTGGTTTAATTTTTTTAGTAGTCTACGTTACCAACGAAAAATTTACCGACGGCGCCTTTGTTATTATTTTGTGGCTATTCGGTTCTGCCGTTATCAGCGGTTTTATAATAACTTTTTTTCACGAATTGGGTCATCTGATATTCGGAAAAATCAACGGCTTTACTTTGATTTCTTTTAATGTCTGGTTTTTAAAATGGTCTAAACGAAAGGGTAAAACGGTGTTCGATTTCGTATGGCTCGGCGAAGAAGCGGGCAGTACCGAAATGGTTGCGAATTCTACCGAAAATCTAGAAAAATGTTACAGTCGTATGACTTTCGGCGGTTTGTTTTTTACGGCGGTTTTAATGCTGGTAGGCGTGGTTCCGTTTTTTTTAAAAGACTTACCGATGTTGTTGTTTGTGTTTTGGGCTATGTTTTTACCTATCGGTTCGTACGTCTTTTTCGGTAACGCTCTTCCTATGGAAAACTACGGCGTTCCTAACGACGGCGCAGTTTTGCACGGGCTTAAAAAGAACACCGACGACTCTAAGGTTACGGTGTCTTTACTAAAAATTCAGTCGGAATTATACAACGGCAAAACGCCTGCAAACGTAGACGAAAGTTTATATTTCGACCTTCCGCAGTTGCCCGAAGACGACTTAAACTTTATTTTATTGCTAAACGCAAGGTATTACTATTATCTCGATAAAGCCGATTACGAAAACGCCAAAAAGACGTCCGACAGGGCTTTAATGCTTTTAGATTATCTTCCTAAAAGCGTTATTAACAGCGTAAAGGCAGACGCACTTTATAACGCCTGTACTTTCGATTTTAACGAAAAGGTTGCCGACGACCTTACCTACGAATTAGAAGGCTACCTTAACTCTAAAAACAACGCTACCAATTTAAGAATAAAATTAGCGTATATCAAAAACGTAAAAAAAGACGGCGAACTCGTACAGTCCTTTTATAAAAAAGGCTTAAAAGAAGCAAAGAAAATTCCCGTCGCAGGTCTTAGAGAATTAGAAATAAAGTTGTTAAACCAACTTGTTTCCGAGTAAATATTTTTTGCGCCCGATTATTATCGGGCGTTTTTAAAACTCTAAATCGTTGTAACATTTATTGCATATTCTTTTATTTTTTTCCATACATTTAACGCAAAATACGGCGTTACAGTTTTTGCAAACGACTAAATTTTTGTCGTTTGTTTTTTTATTACATACAGAACAGCGTTTCATTTTTAATTTAGTGTTTGCGTTTTTAAAGAAAATATACTATATATAATATATTATAATATAATATCTTTTAAAAGTTTTACAAAATACTTGTAAAATAAACCGTTTTGTGGTAAAATTTAAGTACTAAAAATAATTTGTTTAAGGTGAAAAAATGGACAAGGAAAACAAAACCAACGCAAACTACGGTGAAGGTCAAATTCAGGTCTTAGAAGGTCTTGACCCTGTCAGAAAAAGACCGGGTATGTATATCGGTTCTACCGACACTCGCGGTCTTCATCATTTGGTTCAAGAAATCGTAGACAACTCTATCGACGAAGCGTTATCCGGTTATTGCAATACCATAACTGTTCAGTTTAACGCAGACGGTTCGTGTACCGTAAAAGATAACGGAAGGGGTATTCCTACCGCAATTCACCATACCGAAAAAATTTCCGCAGTGGAAGTCGTTTTAACAAAACTTCATGCAGGCGGTAAGTTTGGCGGGGGCGGATATAAAATTTCCGGCGGTTTGCACGGCGTTGGTCTTTCCGTTGTAAACGCTTTGTCCGAATGGTTAGAAGTAGAAGTTTATCAAAACGGAAACAAATACCGTCAGGTATACAACAGGGGTATTCCGCAAGCACCCCTAAAAATCGTTGATACGGCAGACTTCACCGGAACATGGGTAACCTTTATGCCGGACGACGAAATATTCGAAACGGTCGTGTTTAACTACGACACGGTAAAAACCAGACTTCGCGAACTTGCATACCTAAACAAAGGTTTAACCATAAAACTTATAGACAACCGTGCCGGTATAGAACAGAAAGACGAATTTATTTACGAAGGCGGTATTGCCCATTTCGTAGACGATTTAAGCCGTAACAAAGGTCCTATGTTCGACAATTCCTTTTACTTCGACGTATTTTACGGCGATACCGAAGTAGAAGTCGCGCTTCAATATACCGATACTTATAACGAAGTTATATACGCCTTTGCAAACAATATTAACACAGAAGAAGGCGGTACTCATTTAGAAGGGTTTAAAAGTTCTTTAACCAGAATAATAAACGATTTCGGTAAAAAACTTAACATACTTAAAGGCGACGACAAAGTTTCTCCCGAAGACGTAAGGGAAGGGCTTGTCGCTATTGTTTCGGTAAAATTAACCGAACCGCAATTCGAAGGTCAAACCAAAACAAAACTCGGCAATTCCGAAATGCGTTCTTACGTTACTAAGGCTATGAACGAGTATTTGGGAACTTTCTTCGAAGAGCACCCCGACAAGGCAAAAGAAATAATAATGAAATGCCTTACCGCCCAGCGTGCGAGAGAAGCCGCTAGACTTGCGAGAGAAAACACCAGAAGAAAGGGCGCGCTAGAATCGACTACGCTTCCCGGTAAACTTGCCGACTGTTCGGACAAAAACCCCGAATTTTGCGAAATTTTCCTTGTCGAAGGGGATTCGGCAGGCGGTAGCGCAAAACAGGGCAGAGACAGGCGTTTTCAGGCTATACTGCCTTTAAGGGGTAAAATATTAAACGTAGAAAAAGCAAGAATCAACAGGGTGTTAGAAAACGAAGAAATAAAGGCGATGATTACCGCGTTCGGCGGTGGTATGCAAGACGACTTCGACGTAACGAAACTTCGTTACGACAGAATAATTTGTATGACCGATGCCGATGTAGACGGAAGCCATATTAGAATTTTGCTTTTGACTTTCTTTTTCCGTTTTATGAAACCGCTTATAGAACAAGGGCATGTGTACATTGCCCAGCCACCCCTTTACAAAGCGACTAAAAATAAGGTAGACAAGTACTTGTATTCAGACAAAGAACTTCAAGAATACCTAGACCAAGTAGGCAAGTGCGATATTCAGCGATACAAAGGTTTGGGCGAAATGGACCCCGTTCAGTTATGGGAAACGACAATGAATCCCGAAACGAGAACTATGCTTAAAGTTACTATGGAAGACGCCGTAGAAGCGAACGAAACGTTTACTAAACTTATGGGCGACAACCCCGAACTCAGAAGACAGTTTATCGAAGAAAACGCTAAACTTGTAAAAGACTTAGATATATAAGCAAAGGAGATTGGTATGGCTAAAAAAGAATTGCCCGGCGATTTAACCGCCGAATTTAAACAAACTCTCGAAAAAACAAAACTTATAAACATCGAAGTAAATAACGAAGTAAAAAAATCGTTTATCGCCTACGCTATGGCGGTAAACGTTTCTCGTGCTATTCCCGACGTAAGGGACGGAATGAAGCCCGTACACAGACGTATTTTATACGCTATGCACGATATGGGGCTTACTTCCGACAAGGCGTATAAAAAATGCGCTAAAATCGTAGGTGAAGTTTTAGGTAAGTATCACCCGCACGGCGACAGTTCGGTATACGACGCTTTGGTTAGGCTTGCCCAAGACTTTTCTATTAACTGTCCACTTGTAGACGGGCACGGCAACTTCGGTTCGGTAGACGGCGACTCTGCCGCCGCATACAGATATACCGAAGCAAGGCTTTCTAAACTTTCTTCGGAAATGCTTAGAGATTTAGATAAAGACACGGTAGATTTTTATCCTAACTTCGACGATACCGAAATGCAGCCGGTCGTTTTGCCGTCGCGTATTCCTAACATTTTGGTAAACGGTTCCGACGGTATTGCCGTAGGTATGGCAACAAACATTCCGCCACACAATTTAGGCGAATGTATAGACGGTTGCGTGGCAATGCTCGATAACCCCGAAATCACGCCAGAAGAACTTATGGAATATATTCCCGCGCCCGATTACCCGACGGGTGGCGTTTTAATGGGCAGAGCGGGTATAAAGCAGGCTTATATGACGGGTAAGGGCGGTTACGTTCTTCGTGCAAAAACCGAGATAGAAGAACTTGCAAACGGCAGAGAAATGATTGTCGTTACCGAAATTCCGTATCAGGTAAACAAAGAAGAACTTATAAAAACGATAGCGTCTATGGTAAACGACAAGCGTATAGAAGGTATAAGCAACCTTAGGGACGAGTCAGACAGACACGGCATGCGCATTATCATCGAACTAAAAAAAGACGCAAACGCACAGGTTGTTTTAAATACGTTGTTTAAGCATACCAACCTTCAAGTAAAAGACGGAATAATTTTGTTGGCGCTTGTAGACGGCGAACCCAAAATTTTGTCATTAAAAGAAATTCTAACTCATTACATCGCGCATCAAGAATCGGTAATAGTAAGGCGCACTAAATACGACCTTGCCAAAACCGAAGACAGAGAGCATATCGTTAAAGGTCTTCTTGTCGCACTTGCCAACATTGACGAAGTTATAGAAATAATAAAGAAGTCGGCAGACAAAGACAGCGCTATTTTAAGCCTTACCGAAAAATTCGAGTTATCCGAAAGGCAGGCGAATGCGATTTTGGAAATGAGATTGCAACGTCTTACCGGTATGGAAGTAAACAAGTTGAAAGAAGAACTAGAACAACTTGAAAGGACCATTGCAGACTTAAAAGATATTCTTGCAAACGAATGGAGAGTTAAGCAGATTATCAGAAACGATTTATTAGAAATAAAAGACAAGTATCCGTCGCCCAGAAAAACCGAACTTTCTTACGATTACGGCGACATAGACATTGCCGATATGATACCCGTTCAAGACGTTGTGGTAAGTATGACGCACAGCGGATACGTAAAACGTGTTCCCGTTTCCGAATACAAAACGCAACACAGGGGCGGTAAGGGGGTTACGGCGCACAAGCCCAAAGAAGAAGACTTTATAGACAATATGTTTGTAACGTCTACGCACGATGACATTCTGTTCTTTACCGATAAAGGCAAGGTGTACAGTTTAAAATGTTTCTTTATTCCCGAAGCGCAACGTACGGCAAGGGGGCGCGCGATAGTTAATTTGTTGCAACTGTCCGAAAACGAAAAGGTTTGCGCAATGCTCCCGATGAAAGAAGGTCAAGACGGGTATATAACTCTTGCAACCAAAAACGGCTTAATTAAAAGAACTTCGTTAGACCAGTTTGCTAGTATTAGAAAGGTCGGTAAAATCGCAATCAGCATAGTCGACGGCGACGAACTTATTTCCGTTCAGCATACTTC
>CAYYYD010000022.1:0-23614 GCA_964475885.1 uncultured Christensenella sp. | reverse complement strand
CAACAAAGGAGCCCGAAACTTCGGGCTCCTTTATATAAACAGATACAAACTATATTTAAAAACTTTAAGTTATTATAATTTAATTTAACATACTTTCTCTTGCAACCATGCTTAGTTCGTGGGTAGATTTTTCTAAAACGGTAGATGCGTCTATTACGTCCTTTATTTCTATTTCAACGGTAACCCTGCCCAAAAACTTTCGTTTTGCAAGTTTTTCGGTGTTTTTAACGGTCATAACGACGACGGGGACCTTTGACATTTGTGCAATTTTAAACACGCCGTCGTGAAAGGGTAAAAGTTCACCCGTTTTGCTTCTTGTACCTTCGGGATAAATGCCTATCGAAACGACGTCGTTTTTAATTAGTTGCGACGCTTTTATAAGTGCCTTTAAAGCGTTTCTGGGATTTTCGCGGTCGATAGCCAAAAAACACATTTTTCTTATAAGACCGCCTGCGACGATTATGTTAAAATTCTCCGGCTTAGAAACAAACGCCAAGCCTTTTTTTCTAAACGCATAATAGGTAAGTATGGGGTCGAAATTAGAACGGTGGTTAGAAACAAGCAAAAACCTGCCCTGCACCGCGTCTAGTTTTTCTTGACCGATAACGCGTATTTTTATGTTAAGCAAACGTATAACTATGCCTGCGGTAAAATCGAACAGCCATTTATAAAACTTGCTGACTTTGTCGTATTCTTTCTTTTTTACGAACGAAGTTACTATTATCAAAAACAAGACGTAAAGTAATACAAGCCCTACTAACGAGCCTAATACGCCCAACACTATCCACAAAGCGGTCATACTGTCTCCGAAAAATTATTTTAATAGTTTGCAAACGGAATCGGCAAGCGTTTCTATGTCTACATTAGAAGTGTTTACCATCATATCGTAATTAAGTTTGTCGCCCCATATTCTACCCGTGTAAAACTCGTAATACTTGGCGCGGTTTTTGTCTATTCTCTTTATTATTTTAACAAGTTTTTTCTCGGGTAAATGTTCTACGTCTTCCCTTTCTCGACACCGTTTTATTTTACTTTCGGCGTCCGAATAAACAAACAAACGCAAGGGTTGGCTTTTTCGCAAAATATAGTCCGAACACCTGCCGACTATAACGCAGTTAGATTTTTCTGCCATTTCTTTTATAACGTTTTCTTGCTCGGAAAACACAGCCTGCTTACGCTGTAACGCATACGTGTCTATAAAAGTAAACGTATGCCCTACCGTAATGGGAAACAAATCGTGCGGATTGTTTTCTACCACTTCGTGAATGTACTCTTCCGAAAAAGCCGTGCGTTTGGCGATTTCCGAAATAATTTCTTTATCGTAAAATTCCCAACCGAGTTTTTCGGCTATTTTTCTGCCAAGTTCCCTGCCACCGCTACCGAACTCTCTGCCAATCGTAACAATTTTATTCATAACGTTCTCCTTTTATTTATCTTTATTATATTTTACCACGCAAATGTGCCTGTGTCAATACCCGTTGTGCCATAAAAAAAGCGGTCGGCTTTGGCAAAAAGCGACCGCTGAGCGTTTAAGTTTTAAGACAAAGCCATTTGGGCTTTTTTAAGATTTATTTCGTTTAGATTTTTAAGTTCGAAAAATTTACCCTTTTTAGCCATAAGTTCTTCGTACGTGCCCGTCTCGGCGATTTCGCCGTTTTCCATAACCACTATTCTGTCTGCGCCCCTTATGGTAGAAAGCCTGTGCGCAACTATAAACGTGGTTCTTCCTTTTATGCTGGATTCTATCGCCTGCTGAACGTGATATTCCGAAATATTGTCTAGTGCGCTTGTCGCTTCGTCTAAAATAAAAATACCGGGGTTTCTTATTAAAGCCCTTGCAATGGTTACCCTTTGCTTTTGTCCGCCGGAAAGTTTATCTCCGTGTTCGCCTATATTTGTATCGAACCCGTCGGGCAAATTGTTTACGAACTCGTAAAGGTTAGCCTTGGTTACCGCGTCTTGGAAATCTTTTTCGTCATAGTTGTCTAAACCGTAAACGATATTCTCTCTTATAGTGCCCGCAAAAAGCACGCTCGACTGCGGAACGACGGATATATGGTGGCGGTATTCGGATAAGTTTACTTCTTTAATAGATTTGCCGTCTATTAAAATGTCGCCTTCGGTAGGTTTAAGCAACCCGATTATCAAATTCATAACCGTCGATTTACCCGAACCGGAAGCTCCTACTACGGCAATACACTCGCCCTTATTGACTTTTAGGTTAAAGTTCTTTACGACATAAGCGTCTTTATCGGGGTACTTGTAACATAAATTTTTAAACTCTATGTCGCCCGAAACTTTGGGAATTACCGTTTTACCGCTGTTGACTTCTACGTCTTCTACATTCATAAGTTCGGAAACCGAACGCACCGCTTCTTTGCCCGAACCCAACTGCGGTATCATATCTACAAGCGCGGTTACGTAACCGCTTATCTGCGAAAACATACTGGAAAACAGCACGATGTCGCCTATACCGATATACCCCCTAAACGCCATAAACACGCAAAAGAAAAGGTTTACCGCACTTAAAAGCCCGTTTACAACAAACAGTCCGCTTCCGAAATAAGAAATGGTTTTATCTAGCGACAAGCCCATACCCTTGTTTTCTTCGATAGAAGCCTGAACCTTAGAAATAGCCTTGCTTTCTAATCCGTGCGCCTTTGTTACCGAAATCATATCTATCATAGTGGTGAGTTCGGCACTCATATTTTCGGTGCTTACACGGTAGTTGCGGTTTTTCTTTTTGATTTTATCCCTAAAAAACATAGTAAAAAATACGTTTAACGGAATTACCATTAAAAAGAACAACGAAATCCAACCGTTAGAATAAACCGAAACTATAATCGACGCTATAACACTTAGTACATTAGGTATAAACGACAGCATTATTCTGTTAAGCATTAATTCTACGTTGTCGGTATCCTTTAAAAACTTAGACTGAATTTTACCCGTCTGCATTTCTTTATGGTATGTAATAGAAAGACTTTGCAGTTTTTTTACCACCGAAGTCTTTATGCCTGCGCTTGTGCGACGAAGCATTCTGTTTACTATTTTAAGACGCAAAACGGTTGTGGGAATATTTTGTAGCAAACTTATAAACAGCACTACGGCGTTTATAATAAGGCTTCGCCAAATTTCGGCGGTAAAACCCGTGCCGTCGATAAACGCGCCCGTTACGATATTTATTATGTTTGCCGTAACAATCGGCGTAATCCATAACGGAGCCGACTGGACTACGTATATTAAAGACGACGCTAAAACCGTACCCCTGTTAGCCCTGAATATTTTGCCTAAAAATCCGTTGGTTTTCCGCCCCGACTTTTTACTGTTTTCGTCAAATAAATGGTCATAATCGGGAACGGAATCTTTTCGGGGAACAGCCCCCGTTTTGCTTGCGCCTGAATTCTTCATAAAACACCGACTGTAATTATATTGCAAAAGTTGATTTTGCGATTTAAGTTTAAGATATAACAAAAGGCTTGTCAATAGATTTTTACAACTTTTAAAATTATTTTTTACGGGCAAAATTTTTAGTGCGTTTTATTGTTTTAATTAAAAAAAATTTCGACAAAATATTTTATAATTCTTGCAATAATGCCGACTGTTATGCTATTATTATACCAATAGGAGAAGTGTTATGAAACTTTTTGATATTTCAACCGATTCGACTTGCGATTTATACGCCGACGAAATTAAAGAAAACGGACTGTATTTTTTACCGCTTACCTATACCATAGAAGATAAGCAAGGTATTCACGAATACTTAGACAACTTTCAAAGTCCCGACGAATATGTCGCTTATTACAACCGCCTTCGCGAAGGGGTAATAAGCAGAACCAGTATGAACAACAACTACGTTCACGAAGAGCATTTCAGAAAAATGGCGGAAGCGGGCGTTAAAAACGCCATTCACTTTACCATAAGTTACGGGCTTTGCAGAACGGTAGACGTTGCAAGGGAAGCGGTAGAAGTCGTTAAAAAAGACTTCCCCGATTTTAACTGCCTTTGTGTAGAATGTAACACCACGACCGTCGGTCAGGGTTTTTTGGTAAACATTGCCGTAGATATGCAAAAAAAGGGCAAGACTTTGCAAGAAACTTTCGATTATATAGAGTCGCATAAATCTAAAATTCAGCACTTTATAGTCGTAGACAGTTTAACCCACCTAATGCGTGGCGGAAGGGTTTCGCCCACAAGCGCAATCGTCGGAACGATGCTTCAAGTTAAACCCATACTTATATTCAATAAAGAAGGCAAACTGGTAAAATACAAACAGGCTTCGGGTATGAAGCGTACGGTATTAACCGCCGTTAAAGAATTTGAAAAGTATACGCTAAACACCGACTACCCCAAGTTCGTTATAGCGCATACCGACAACCTGCCTATGGCAGAGTATCTTGCCGACCAACTTAAATCTATCTACAATGTAGAAACGGAAATAAGAATGATAGGTCCGGTTATCGGTTCTCACGTAGGGCCAAACTCCGTCGCTTACATTTTTATGTCTAACGAAGACAGACCTTTATAACGGTTAAATCTTAACCGTCGTTCGCACCTAAAACGCCGAACGGCGGTTTTTTATTAAACCATACGAAAGAAAAAATACCTGTACGCCAAAACGTACAGGTATTTTTGTTTTAATGGAATTTTAGTAAGCGATTTTATAAAGTTCTAAAATATCTTCTACCGAAGTAGGTCTGGGGTTACCGCCCGTACAGGGGTCGATAAACGCGTCGTTAGCGAGTTGAACAAGCCCTTCGGGTGCAATCAATACTTCGTCGGTACCTTTCTTTTTCAGTTCTTTAATGGTTTGCGGAATATTGATGTCTACCGATAACTGTTTAACCGCTTTGATAGCCGCGTCTGCCGCTTCTTCTTCGGTCATACCCTTAATATCGACGCCCATTGCCCTTGCGATGTCGCCGTACTTTTTAATGCAAGCGCACTTATTGTATTCCATAACGTAAGGAAGCAACAATGCGTTTGCTACACCGTGCGGAACGTCGTAACGTGCGCCTAAGGGGTGTGCCATAGAGTGTACTATGCCTAAGCCTACGTTAGAGAAAGCCATACCTGCAACATAAGAACCGTATGCCATTCCTTCGCGAGCGACGGCGTTAGAACCGTCTTTAACTGCGTCCCTTAAATTTTCTGCGATAAACTTAATAGAGTTCCAGCAAAGAAGGTCGGAAACGGGGTTTGCGCCGGGTGTAATGTAACCTTCTATTGCGTGCGTCAATGCGTCCATACCCGTAGATGCGGTTAAGCCTTTGGGCATACTCATCATCATTTCCGCGTCGTTAAACGCAAGCATCGGAATATCGTTGGGGTCTACGCAAACAAGTTTTCTGCCTGCTTCTTCGTCGGTGATAACGTAGTTGATGGTAACTTCTGCCGCAGTACCCGAAGTCGTTGCAAAACAGATAGTCGGAAAGGCTTTGTTTCTGGTGTCGGCAACGCCTTCTAAACTCTTTACGTCCGCAAAGTCGGGGTTTGCGATAATAATACCTATGGCTTTTGCCGTGTCTATACAGCTACCGCCACCGATTGCTATTATAACGTCGGGGTTAAAAGCTTTAAATTCTTTTAAGCCTGCTTTTACGTTTGCGATTGTCGGGTTTGCTTTTACGTCAGAGAAAATCGTGTATTCGATTTTCTCGGAATCTAAAACATCGGTAACCATTTTTGCAACGCCGAATTTAACAAGGTCGTTGTCGGTTACTACAAACGCTTTCTTTAAGCCCCTTCTTTTCATTTCGGTAGCGAGTTCTTTTCTGCACCCCGCACCGAAGTAACTGGTTTCGTTTAATACCATTCTTGCCATTTTATATTGTCTCCTTAAAATATATTTATTTCAAATTATTTACCGAACGGTTTAATACCCGTACGCAAGCCTTATATAAAAAACTTGCTATTTGTATTATAACCCCGTCGGTTTTATTTGTCAATAGGTATTCGATATTTGTTTTATCGATTTATTATCTTCCGAATTTTTTCATTAACAGTTCTTTTAATTGTTCGTTAGAAAGTTGCTGTTTGTCGCGCCTGTTCTTTTCGGCGTTTCTTCTGCCTTCTTTTCTTTCTTTGTCGGTCTTTTGATTTTCGACCGCAATGCCGTGCGGATTGTCGGCGGTTTTCATTGTAAGCGAAATCTTTTTCTTAACCAAGTCTACGCCCAAAACTTTTACCTTTACCGTGTCGCCGACCTTTAACACGTCGGACGGGTGTTTTATAAAGTTGTCGGAAATCTGCGATATGTGTACCAAACCGTCTTGATGAACGCCTATGTCCACAAACACGCCGAAGTCTATAACATTTCTTACCGTTCCTATAATTTCCATACCTTCTTTCAGGTCTGACAAATCCATTAAATCGCTTCTTAAAACGGGCTTGGGCAAACTGTCGCGAATGTCCCTGCCGGGTTTTAAAAGTTCGGTAACTATGTCTAAAAGCGTGGGCTCGCCCAAATCACATTCTTTGGCTACGGTAGAAAGACCTATTTTATCTATTCTTTCGCGAAGTTCTTTTAACTGCCCGTTTTCTACGTCTTTTAACGTATAGCCCGTAATTTTAAGCAAACTTTCTACGGCTTTGTAGTTTTCGGGGTGAACGGCGGTGTTGTCTAAAACGTTTCCGCCCGTAATACGCAAAAACCCTGCGCACTGCGTGTACGCCTTTTCGCCTAGTTTTTTAACGTCTAAAAGGTCTTCTCGCTTGGTAAAACGCTTGTCTTTTCTGTATTCGACAATATTTCTGGCGATACCGGAATTTAAGCCTGCGACGTAAGAAAGTAAACTTTGCGACGCCGTGTTTAAGTCTACGCCGACGGAATTGACGCAATCTTCTACCACACCGCCCAAAACTTCTTCTAACCTGTTTTCGGGCATATCGTGTTGATACTGCCCTACGCCGATAGACTTAACATCTATTTTAATAAGTTCGGCAAGCGGGTCTTGTAAACGCCTTGCGATAGACACGGCGCTCCTTTGCGTAACGTCGAAGTCGGGAAATTCCTGCGCACCGAGTTTACTTGCCGAATATACCGAAGCGCCCGCTTCGTTGACTACGGCGTAAGAGAGTTCTTTACCGCTGGACTTTATAAGGTCGGCAACGAAAATTTCCGATTCTTTGCTGGCGGTTCCGTTACCGATAGATATAACGTTTACGTCGTATTTTTCTATCAACGCCAAAAGTTTGGCTTTTGCTTCTTCTGTTTTATTTTGGGGCGGAGTCGGGTAAACCACCGCAGTATCTAAAACGTTGCCCGCTCCGTCTATTACGGCGATTTTACAACCCGTTCTGTACGCGGGGTCTAAACCTAAAATAACGTTGTTTTTAAGCGGTGGCTGTAACAAAAGCGGACGAAGGTTTACTTCGAACATTTTTATAGCCTGCTCGCTTGCCGTTTCGGTAAGTTGGTTTCTGACTTCACGCTCTACCGACGGAAAAATAAGCCTTTGATATGCGTCGGCGCAAGCCGAAGCCACCAAGTCCGAACACTCGCCCGAACCTTTTACATACACCTGTTTAATGGCGTCTACGAAAAGTTCGGTATCTACGACAAGGCTTACTTTTAAGCACTCTTCTTTTTCTCCGCGGTTAATAGCCAAAATTCTGTGCGAAGGAATTTTGTTTACCTTTTCGGAATAGTCGGCGTACATATCGTAAGTCTTTGCGTTTTCGTTTTCTAAAAGTTTGCACGAAATCTCGCCTAAATCGAAAAGTTTTTTTCTTATAACCTTTCTTAGTTCGGCGTCGTCGGAAACGCGCTCGGCAATAATATCCGACGCACCGTTAAGCGCCTGCTCTACGCTTTCTACACCCTTTTCCGCGTCTATATATTTTTGGGCTTCTTGCGTTAAATTTATACCGTTATCTTGCGCCAAAATTAAGTCGGCAAGCGGAGAAAGTCCCCTTTCGATAGCGACCGAAGCGCGCGTTTTTCTTTTTTGTTTGAACGGGCGATAAATATCTTCGGTTTCGGTCATAGTTTCGGCGCCGGCAAGCGCTATCATAATTTCGTCGGTCATTTTACCTTGTTCGGTAATGGCGTCGGCGATTTCTTGTTTTCTTTTGTCTAAATTACGAAGGTATTTAAGCCTGTCGTATATTTCGCGAAGTTTTTGGTCGTCGCAAGAACCTGTCATTTCTTTGCGGTATCTGGCAATAAACGGAATGGTGTTGCCTTCGTCTATAAGCGAGATGATGTTTGCCGAGTGGTCGACGCGAATTGAAAATTCTTTACTTAGTTTTGCTGAATAGTCCATAATTTTTCCTTGTATTACAATTTATAGTTTTTAGCGATACCGCCACGTGAAGTTTCTAAATATTTATGATTTAAGTCTTTGCCCGTTTCGTACATGGTTTTTACTATTACGTCAAACGAAATTTTACGCATAGGCGAAAGGTAGTAGGCTACGCAAAAAGAATCGAACGCGCGCATAGCCGCCATAGTGTTTCTTTCTATGCAAGGCACCTGTACAAGCCCCAAAACGGGGTCACAGGTAAGCCCTAAGTTATGTTCCATAGCCACTTCCGAAGCGCACTCTATTTGGTCTACCGACAGATTATACATTTCGGCAATCGCCGCCGCCGACATAGAACAAGCCGTGCCTATTTCTGCCTGACAACCGCACTCTGCCCCGCTTATCGAAGCGTTGGTTTTTACTATATTTCCTATAAGCCCCGCCGTCGCCAAAGCGTTTATTATGCTGTCTTCGGGGATATGCTCGTTTTTATACGCATAGTAAAGTACCGCAGGCAACACGCCCGACGCTCCGCAAGTCGGCGCGGTTACTATAACGCCGTTGTCGGCGTTTTCTTCTGCCACGGCCAACGCGTAAGAACAAGTCAGTTTGTTTCTTAAAAGCGAATCCCTTACAAAAATATCGTCGCTTTCGTAAATGAACTTTGCCTTTCTTTCTACGTTTAATCCGCCGGGCAGTATTCCGCTACGTTTAAGGCCGCGTTCTACCGAGTCTTTCATAACCGACCAAATGTTTTTTAGGTAATCTTTAACATCAGGTTCCGTTTGGTAGACGTAGTCGTAAAGCCTTATACCCTTTTGTAAGACGTAATTTTTTATGTCTTTAAAAGTGTTTAGGTCGTATACTTTTTTCGGTTCGGCAAATTCTTCGCCCTGAATTTTTATGCTTCCGCCACCGACGCTCGTTGCCCGAACGGTTTTTATTTGTTTGCCGTTTTTAATAATACAAACGTCTAGGGTGTTGGGGTGCGGTAATTCCGTCTGTTCGGAATTAAACTCTATTTGCACATCTTTGCCTAAAACTTTTTTTATAACCTTGTCCGTTCCGTGCCCCTTGCCCGTTGCCGACAACGAACCGTACAAAATAACCTTGTACTTGCAGTCGGGGTACTTGGCTTTTATATAATCAGAAATCCTTTCGGGACCTATGGTATGCGAACTGGACGGGCCTATGCCTACCTTGTATAACTCTTTAAGTGATTGCATTTTAGTTGTCTTTACCCTTTCTTTTTCTTATTTCTTTTATTACGTTTTCGTACCCGTTGTTTTTGGGCGTGTAGTACACCCTGTCTTTTAAACTATCGGGAAGATATTGCTGTTTTACGTATCCGCCGTAGTCGTGCGGATACTTGTATTCGCTTGCAAGTTGTTTGTCTTGTTTAGAACCGTACACCGCGTTTTTAACCCAAGGCGGAACATTATCGTCTTTAACATTTACCGCGTCGTCTTCGGCAGAATACATCGCTTCTACCACGGTGTTTGACTTTTCGGCTTCGCAAACGTAAATAATCGCTTCCGATAAAGGTATAAGACCTTCGGGAAGCCCTAGTTTTTCAAGCGCCAGCAGGGCGTTTGTAGAAACGACCAACGCGTTGGGGTCGGCAAGACCTACGTCTTCGGCAGAATGAACGACCACTCGCCTTGCAATAAGCAACGGGTCGCAACCGCCCTTTACAAGCCTTTGCATATAATATAGCCCCGCATTAGCGTCGCTTCCCCTTAAACTTTTGCAAAACGCCGACAACATATCGTAGTACATTTGCTCGTCGAAAGAAAGCGCTTTTTTCTGAATAGATTCTTCGGCGTCTTTTAACCTTACCCTTATTACCCCGTCGTCGTCGGCAGAAGTGGTAAGGCAACTGAGTTCCAACGAATTATACGCGACCCTTAAATCGCCCGCAGACATACGTGCGATGTGGTTTAGCGCTTCGTCATCTACTTCTATATTTAAATTTCCCAAACCGCGTTCTTTATCGGCAAGCGCCCTTTTAAGGGCGATTAAAATATCTTGTTCGCTTAAACGCTTTAACTCGAACACCCTGCATCTGGAAACTATTGCAGGCGTCATAGAAACGTAAGGGTTTTCAGTAGTAGAACCTATAAAAACAATATCGCCCTTTTCTATGGCAGGCAACAGACTGTCACTTTGCGCCTTGTTAAAACGATGACACTCGTCAAGCAAAAGATAGGTTTTTTTGCCGTAAAGTTTTAAACTTTCTTTGGCTTTTTCTATTACGGCTTTTACGTCGGAAACACCCGAAGACACGGCGTTAAGTTTTACGAACTCTCCGCTGGTGCTGTTTGCTATAACGTTTGCAAGCGTGGTTTTACCCGAACCGGGCGGTCCCCAAAAAATACAACTGCCAAGTCTGTCTAGTTTTATTGCTCGTCGTAAAAGCCCCGTTTCGGAAACGATATGCGTTTGACCTAGATACTCGCTTAAATTTCTTGCGCGCATACGTTCGGCAAGCGGAATATTCTGTTGGTTTTTTGCAGATAAATCGAATAAATCCATAAAATTATTTTAACACATTTTATATTTTTTTTCAAGCCCTAATACAATATAAATATGGTAAAGATTATAAAGCGTTACGCCGACTTTACGGCGTTTGCCGTTCTTGTGTTTTTCGCGCTTGTTTTGGCGCTTGTTCCGTCGCTTACCGAAAGCGTTTTAAAAGGCGTAAACCTTTTTGTGGCGTGTGTTTTTCCGTCGCTGTTTCCCTACCTTTTCGTAACGGCGTTGTTGACCGAACTTAAAACCACCGAAAAAATTTCCGCATTTCTTTCGCCCGTAATGAAAAAACTTTTTAATGTAAACGGCGTTTGCGGTTACGCATTTTTCGTAAGCACGATAGCAGGTTTCCCGATGGGTGCCAAGCTTGTGTCGGATTTAAAAACAAAAGGACTTTTAACCGAAATCGAAAGCGTAAGGGCTTCTGCGTTGTGTTCTACTTCTTCGCCCGTTTTTTTAATAGCAAGCGTAGGCTCGGTTATGTTTAACAACCGACTGTTCGGCGTACTGTTGTTTTTTTGCAACGTTGCTTCCGCCGTAATCGTCGGACTTATATTTTCGCATTACCGAAAAAACCGACCGACGAACGAAGGTTTTTGCCCAAAACCCAAAAACGCCGACAAAGAACTTTCCGACTGCGTGTTTTCTGCAATACAGTCTTCTTTTTTCGTGGGGGCGGTTATTACGTTGTTTTACGTGTTTACCGAAATTTTACTAAACCTGGGTTTGTTGAACCCGTTGTTTTTCGTTTTTGAAAAAATATTCGGCAATTCCGATTTAAGCAACGGTTTAACGCTGGGACTTTTTGAATGTACTAAAGGGCTAAAAGCCGTATCAAACGGCGGTATAACTTTTTTAACTCTGCCCGTATGCGCGCTAATCTGCGGATTCGGGGGAATTTCGGTTATTGTTCAGTCAACGATGTTTTTAAAAAAGGCAAAAATAAAAACCGCCCCGTTCGTTATTTCTAAAACTTTGTCGGCGGTTATAAATTTTGCGTTAGGTTTGGCGCTGTCGTTTATTTTCTTTTAGCGATTGCGGTTTTTACCGCGTCTTTGCATTTTTCGGGCACCAATTCCGAAACGTCTTTACCCTGCGCAACGTATTCGCGCACGAGCGAAGAACTTATTTTTTTATACTTTTTGTCGGCTTTGTAAAAAACCGTTTGAATATCTGGGTAAAGTTTTTTGTTTACGTTTACGCTTGCACGTTCGTAAACTTCGTCGCTGTCGTTACGTATTCCGCGAACGAACACGGTAACGCCGTTTTTCTTTAAGAACTCTGCGTAATCGTCTTTTACGTCAGAATAGTTTACTATAACCGCTTCCGAACGACCGCTTAAAGTTAGTTTCAAAAATTCCATTCGTTCGGCTTGGGTAAAATATGGGGTTTTTTCTTGATTAGAGCCAAGCGTTACGACCACCTTTTTAAACTCGTTTAAACATTGACGAATAATATTTTCGTGCCCTTTGGTAACGGGGTCGAAAGTTCCGGCAAACACGCACGCAGGCTTTTTGCGTTGAAAAAAATAAAGAACGTTTCTGCCATATTTTCTTACGTCGAAATTATAAAGTTCGCTAAACTTAAATTCTTTTAACTTGTCCGTTTCGTATACTATAATTCCATTTTCGGTTAAAACACGCTCGGCAAGTTCTATCGCCTTTTCGCCCAAATCACCCGAATACGGTGGGTCTAAATAAACAATATCGAACTTTTCCGACGCCGACTGCAAGTACGAAAGCCCGTCTCTTAAACTTACCGAGTATCCGCTTTTTATACCCAGCGAACTAAGATTTTTATTCAGACAGTCTAAACTTTGTTTTCGGTTGTCGTTAAACGCCACCAAACTCGCCCCGCGCGAAAGCGCTTCTATACCTACGGCACCCGTACCGCAAAACAGGTCTAAAACCCTTGCACCTTCTATTCTGTCGCGCAAAATATTAAAAAGGCTTTCTCTCGTCATATCCGATGTAGGACGAACACCTATGTTTTCGAACTCGGTCAGTTTTCTTCCGCCGAGCGTTCCGCCTATAACTCTCAATTCTATTCCCCGTAAATTTGTTTATGAATATCTTTTATTTCTTGTTGGGTACGCTCTATAGATTTTGCGCCCATAATATACGGTATTCCCGTAACGAGCATTAAAATCGGTATCGACAATAAAGAATAAAAGGGCGTGTAAAGGGTAATGGGCATACTCGAAACACGGAAAAAGTTGTATACGACTATGTAAATTATCCCTGCAACCGTTCCTGCAAAAGTGCTTGTCCCGTTAGCCGAAGGAATAAGCAACGCGTGAATTAACAAAAGTACCAAAAGCGGAATACAAGCGGTAAGCCCGATTAAAAAACCCTTGTACGGTTTATATTCTTCTTTAGTATTTAAAAGCCTGTCTTCGCCAGTTTCCACGATAATTCTGCGTTCTATGTCGTTAGAAATCCTTGTTTTTAGGGCTTGTTGCCCTTCTTTATAAGAAATACCCGCAACGATAAACACGTAAATAATAAAAATCGCCGAAACCAAAACGTATCTAAGCGCAACCGATTCTACGCTGTAAACCGCAAAAGACAGCATCATCATAAAAATCAAATAAACGAACGGCAATAACGCCCTTTTAAAATAGTAACCCATAATCAACTCCTATAAATCTTTTCGGTGGTTTTGGCGCACGAAGTCAAAACTTCGTAACTTATTGTTTTTAGTCGTTTTGCCGTTTCTTCCGCATTATCCATAACGACGATTTTTCGATATGGTTCTGCCTTTTTTTCTATGGCGGAAACGTTCATACACCTGTTACCGAAAAGCCCTTTAACGTTTTTGCGCGGTAACCCGTCGGCATAGCCGAACCTGACCAACGCGACCGAAGTTTTTCTTCTAGCCCTTTTGTCGCCGTAAAGCGCAGACTGACCGCGCCTTAAAACACGCGTGGCAATAACATCGGTCTGCACCTTCATAACCGGTTTTACGGATATTTTTTTGGTAGGAAAGGGTGTATAGCCGTACAGCAGAATACCTATTCTTACCATATCGAAAAACTCGCCACGCAAAAACCCACCGCTTGCCGAAATATGCGAAACGGCATTTACATTATAACTCTTAACAAGCGTGTTTGCAAGCAAAAACTTATCCGTTTGTCTTTTTAGGCTTTTGCCGTTTTGCGGATTAGAGTAGTGCGAATACACCCCGTCCACGATTACGTGTTTGTTTTTTTTAGAATACTCTAAAATTTCTTTTAAATCTTCTAGTCCGTCTACCCCTAATCTGTTCATACCCGTGTTGTACTTAACGTGAACAAGCGCCCTTTTGTTTTGACGCTTTGCCTGTTTTTGCACGGCTTTTAAATCTTTTAGCGACTGCACCGAAAGGGTTAGCCCGTATCTTACCGCAACTTCCGTATCGTATTTTATTAACGGATTAAAAACCAAAATTTGCTTGTCTATCCCCGAAAGCCTTAGCCTTACGCCTTCTTCGGTAAAGGCGACGGCAAAACAATCGGCTACCGAATACAAAGCGTTTGCGCATCTTTCTAGACCGTGCCCGTATGCGTCGGATTTTACCACGGCGCAAAACTTACAGGTCTTAGGTAAAAGTCTTTTGATTTTTAACGCGTTGCTTTTTAAGTTTTTAAGATTGACGACGGCTTGATTTAACATACCTTAAAGTATGAAAGAAAGCGGAAGTTTTGTGCTTCCGCTTTTTATTACCGCCGTTAAAAACTTGTTTTTAATAACTCTTTGTAATTATCGGCAACCATATCGTAGGTGTAACCCCACCTGTCCATAGATAACTCGTAATTAAAACTTCCGCTAAAATCGACCTTGTTAAGCGCTTCTAAAATCTTGTTCCAACGAATTACGCCTTTGCCCGGCAAAAGATGTTTTTCGTCGGTGGCGTCGTTGTCGGAAATATGTATCGCACCGATTCTGTTACCGAGTTTTAAGATAGCGTCTTCGGGCTTGTCTTTTAAAAAGTGGTTTACGTCTACGCAGGTATAAACGTCTTTTACCGAATCTAAAAGAAGTTTGACTTGGTCTGCGCGTTCGAAGAAATCGCTTTTTACCATATTTTCTATACATATCTTTGCAGGCGTAATCTTGCACAGTTCTTTGCACGATAAACTAAGCGATTGCATAGACTGTTCGGGGCAATCGCCGTCGCGTCCGCCGGGGTGAAATACGTAAGCGTCTGGCTTGTAAGCGTCGGTGATTTTAAAAATCTGTTTTACGTAATCTATGGTGGCACGCCTTTCGTCTTGGTCTATTGCAGATAAATTTAAATAATCGTTCGAAAAAGGCATATGTATAGAAGCAAGTTTTAAGCCTGCTTTTTCTACTTCTTTCAAGCCGTATTCCGCGTACTGCAAAATGGTTTCTTTAAGCCATGCGCAACATATACCTAACTCTACCGTTTCAATACCCGCCTGCTTCATTTCCCTTAACATTTTGGGGAAATCGGGGTACGGTTCCCAATACGGTCTTTCGTTCTGCCCGTCCCACAAAACGTAAGGTTCTTCGGGCTCGTAGTAAAATATCAGTTTTTTGGTAACCGTAAGTAAACTTATAGAACAACCGAGTGGCAACTTTTTGAAATTACTCATCTTTTATCTCCTTTTTTTCTAACAACGCTCTGATGTCCTTTAATAAATCTTCGACCGAAGGATTGTTCTTCTTTTCTTCTAGCGCTTTAAGTTCGGCAAGCCTTTTTTCTTCGTCTAGCTTTTTCTGTTTTTCGGCAAAATACTCTTTAACCTTTTCTTCGTCTTTAAGTTTTATGCCTAGTTTTTTAAGTTCTTTTCTGTCTTCTTTAGAAATGAAATTCTTTTTGATTTTTTTCATTAGTTCGGTGTTTTCGGTAGAAACCCTGTTTATGGTTTTTACTATTAAAAAAAGCACCATCGCGATAAGGAAAAAGTTTATAATCGCACTTATAAACGCACCCCAATCTATATAAATGGAATTTGCAAGGTCTAAGGTCCCGTCGGAATTAAACGCACTGCTTAAAATGGTAACAGCCCCTTCTAGTCCGTCGGTTTTTAATACCAGCGCAAGCAACCAATTTATAATCGGCTTTAATATATAATTGGAAAGTCCGTTTACTATACCCGTAAACGCACCGCCGATAATAACGCCGACCGCAAGGTCTAAAACATTTCCGCGTTTAATAAAATCGCCGAACTCTTTAAAAAACTTTTTCATAATTCTTCCCCTTAGTTTAACTTTTTCTTTAATATTTTTTTAACGGTTTTTGCTATTTTCTTTACGGAAACGTAACCGTCTAAAAGTCTTTTTTCGTCTTTTTTCATTCCCCTTAAAAAGCCGTAATAAGCGTGACTGCCGACATAATTACCAAATATACCGAAAACCACTTGTAATTTGCTTTCTTTATAACGTTAAGCATAAACTTAACGGCTATGTATCCGCAAACGCCTGCGGTAACGATTCCCAACGCCAACGACAACCAGTTTACGTTTCCGATAGAACCGCCCCTAACCATACCTACGCTTTCTAAAAGCACTGCCGAAAGTATAATGGGTATGCTCATTAAAAAGGTAAAACTCGCATTGCTGTCTTTGTCTACCCGCGCCATTATACCGCCCGACAAAGTAGAACCGCTTCTAGAAATTCCCGGAAGCACGCCGAACGCCTGACCGCAACCCATTATAAACGCCGTTTTGGTATTTACAGGGTTTATCATTTCTACCTTTTTTGCCCGCCTTTCTACAAAAACAAGTTCTGTTGCGGTAATCAAAAAAGTAACAGATAACAGCCAAATATGTTGCTCGAACAATGCGTCTAGGTCTACGGTAAGTTTAAAAACAATTCCTATAATACCTGCGGGAATAGTTGCCAGTACCAAGTACCAAAACTTGTTAAAAGGTTTTTTAAACAAAGCGACAATCTCTTTCCACAAAACAATCACTACCGGAACAAGCGTTCCTAAATGCAACATTATGCTGTAAAAGAATGCTTCTTCTATGCCGAACCAATGTTGCAAAAGCATTAAATGACCGCTACTCGAAATAGGCAAAAACTCTGCAAAACCTTGCACTGCGCCCAAAACTATTGCCTGCCAAACTTCCATACCGCTTATTCTCCCTTATCTTTTTTTATCATATTGACAAACTCTTTGACCGCAAAAGTCATTTCGGTGTCTTTGGGAACGGCAAGCCCTATTGCGCGTGTGGGCAATACGGGGTCGGTTTTTATTTCGAACAAACTCTTTTCGTCGCACAGTTCGTGCTTTACGAACTCCCTAGGAATACAAGCAATGCCTATGCCGTTTTTAGCGAACGAAGTCATAAGTTCTAAACTGGAAAGTTCTATTTCGGGGTGAAGATGTATGCCTTGCGAATGGGCAAACGACACAATCGCCTGACGCGTTGCAGAAGACAATTCCAGCATAAGCAAGGGGTAGTCTTGCAACCTTTTTAAATCTAAAACCCTGTCTTTTAGGTCGGCGAATTTTTCGTTGGCGACAAAGGTGTCGTGCAAGTGCATTACCGTATCTATAAGGTTAATATCCCTGTCGTCTACGGGAAGGTTTACAAAACCTATGTCGCCCTTATTGTTTTTTAGCAGTTCTATGGTTTCTTGCGAAGTTCCGTTTTCTAAAATAATGTTTACTTCGGGATACTTTTCGTGATAGCGTTTTATATACGGCAACAAAAAGTGTGTGCTTACCGTATCGGAAGCGCAAATTCTTATAACACCCGTTGCCGTATCTTTTAGTTCTAAATATTTTTTTTCGGCTTCGTCAAAAAGTTTTAACGCCTTTTCGACCGTATCGAAAATTTGTTTACCGCCCGTTTCGGTAAGTTCCATACCCTTGTGCGTACGGTTAAACAGCTGACCGCCCAACTGCGTTTCTAATTGCTTTATTGCCTGAGATACGGCAGGTTGAGAAATATACAACTCTTCGGCAGCTTTTGTTAAACTACCGCATTTGGCAACGGTATAAAACACTTTGTACAATTCTAGGTTTACCATATAATATCACCTACTTTCCTACGCAGAACTTAGAAAAAATCGTATCGATAATATCTTCGCTTGCGGTTTTTCCGGAAATTTCGCCAAGCGCGTCCCACCCGTCTTTTATGTCTATGGAAACGAGTTCTAACGGAACGGAGTTTATAGACGAAAGCGCAAACTCTAATTTTTCTTTAGCGCGCTTCAACGCTTGATAATGTCTTTCTTCTACCAAAAATTCTCCGCTTTGGTCTATTTCCCCTACGGCACGCTCGTATAACAGTTGCTTTAATTTGTCTGTATTTTGACCGTTAATCGCCGAAATATACAAGTCTGCCCTGTCGTCTTTATAGTCTGATTTGTCGGTTTTGTTTACGACTACTATATAGTTTTTGTCTTTTATAAGTTCAAAAATTTCGTCGTCTTTTCGGTCTACGTCAGAAGCGTCTATAATAAACAGCACAATGTCGCTTTCTTCTAAAATGCGTTTAGACAAACTAACGCCCATTTGCTCTATGGTATCTTGACTGTCCCTTATGCCCGCCGTGTCCGAAAAGTTAAACCTTACGCCGTTAATGTCGGTTGCACCTTCCACAACGTCTCTCGTCGTGCCGGCAACGTCCGAAACGATTGCCTTGTCGTAGTTAAGCAATGCGTTAAGCGTAGAACTTTTACCCGTGTTGGGCTTTCCGACGATGGCGACCTTTACACCGCTTTTTAAAATTCTGCCCGTTTTATAAGAAGCGATAAGTTCCGTCAACTTGTTTATAACTTCTTTTAAGTTTTTTTCTACCCTTTCGGTAGAAAGTTTTTCTAAATCTTCTTCCGGAAAGTCCATATCGGCGTCTATTTCCGCAAGCGCGTCGGTAATTTTTTGCTGTTCTTTTTCTATCTCTCGCGTCAGTTTTTCGCGATACAGACTGTACCCTGCCCTAACACCGCTTATTGCTTCGCTGTTTATCATATCTATAAGCCCTTCGGCAGAAGACAGCGAAAGTTTGCCGTTGATAAACGCGCGTTTGGTAAACTCTCCGTTAGTGGCAAGTCTGGTACCCGTGGTTAAAATTTTTTGCAATACACCGCGTGCGATTGCCGTTCCGCCGTGTATATGAAATTCTACGGTATCTTCGCCCGTAAAACTTTTGGGCGCTTTAAAATAAACGCACATTCCGAAATCGCAAAAATCCCCTGCGTCTACTTCGCCAACATACATCATATTTGGCGTAAACTCTTTTACAGGGGTTTTTCCGGACGGAGTAAAAATTTGTTCCGCCACGCTTAAAGCGGTATCTCCGCTTACGCGTATAACGGCAACACCGCTTGGCGCAAGCGCTGTGGAAATAGCGGTTATGTTTTCACTCGGCATACTTATTTATCCTTATCTTTATCGTTATCGAATTCCGAAAACGGGTCTTGGTCTTTACTAGAAAAATCACCGAACGGGTCTTCTTGCCCGGGCGAATTAGGTTGTTGCGGTCTACCGTATTGATTAGGACCGTAGGGGTTATAATAACGGCTGTACCTGTTTCTGATATACTGGTTGTAGTCTACCTGCGGTTTGTTTCTGATAGCAAACACGAACGGTCCAAAAAGCCCCAAGCACGAAAGTATCGAACCTAAAATGTAATTGTTGGGCCAATACTTTTTAAATAAATCTACAAACATAAACACTTCTAATACCAAAGCGATAAGTTCGAGCGGTATGTTAGAATACTTCATAACATTCATTATTACTTTAACGAACGACGTGTCGAACGGGTTTATAAAATCGTTACCCGTCTGGGGGGGGTAAATGTCCAGTGCGCTGAAATCCAACAACAAGTTTCCGCCCTGCATATAATAACCGATGTACGGGAACCATTCTAAAAAGTTACACGCGAATGTAAACGCGTGCGACACCGCAAAAATAACGGTAAACGCAACGGCGCACGAAGAAAAGTTCATACCGAAAATATGTTCGTTTTTAAGAACCTTAAACAACGGGTATACCCATACGCAGGGTATCCACCCCAGCCACGCCGTTTTAACGCCCGCCCTTTTAGAAAGCGTGTACACGCCGATAGAACGTAAAATATAAAGCGCTATATTTACGGCTAATGTTACAAGTATAAAACTCAGTACCGTGCCCTTTGTAACCGTCATTCCGAAACCGGTAGAATCTATTATGGTAAACATACTTCTCCTATACGCAAAAGCGATTAGTACGCCCTTGCAAACACTACTTTATGTTTTGCGGGTTTACCGCAGATTGCGCACCTTTCGGGTACGCCTTCTTCGTCTAGCATTACCCTAGAAGTTGCCTGAGCGTATTCTTTTACCTTGTCTTCACACTCTCTGCAACCGCACCAGCCTGCCTTAACGAAATTTTTACCTTCTACGCCTTTTAATATACCGTCTAGGCTGTCGGCTTCTACCATTTTGGCGTCGCGCCTTTCCCTAGACTTAACAAGCATATCTTTTTGAATTGCGTCTAAAAGGGTTTGTACCGTTTCGGCAAGGTCGTTTAGGCTTACCGATTGTTTTTCTAAATTGTCGCGCCTGCAAACGACCGCCTGATTGTTTTCTATATCTCTGGGTCCTATTTCTATACGTACGGGTACGCCCTTCATTTCCCATTCGTTAAACTTCCAACCGGGGCTCATATCTCTGGCATCGGTCTCTGCGCGAACGCCTAGTTTAACAAGTTTTTCTTCTATTTCCTTAGCCTTTTCTATTACACCGCCCTTATGCGAAGCGACGGGAATTATTATAGCCTGAACGGGCGCTACGCGTGGCGGAAGCACCAAACCCCTTTGGTCGCCGTGCGCCATTATTATTGCACCTATAAGTCTGGTAGAAACACCCCACGACGTGGTGTAGCCGTGTTTTAACTTACCGTCTTTGTCTAAATATTTTATGTCAAACGCCTTACTGAAATTCTGACCTAAATAATGCGAAGTGCCTGCCTGTAAACTTTTGCCGTCAAGCATCATGGCTTCCATACCGTAGGTCGCTATTGCGCCTGCGAACTTTTCTTTTTCGGTTTTTCTGCCCGTGATTACGGGAATTGCAAGCGTTTCGGTCGCAAAGTCTTTGTAAACGTTAAGCATTGTCATAGTGTTTTCTATGGCTTCTTCTTCCGAAGCGAAAACGGTATGACCTTCCTGCCACAAAAACTCGCTGGTGCGCAAAAACGGACGCGTGGTCTTTTCCCAACGCATTACGTTACACCACTGGTTCATAATAACGGGTAAATCTCTATACGACTGAATCCATTTAGAATACATAGTGCCTATAATCGTTTCGCTTGTAGGACGAATGGCAAGCGGTTCTTCTAGTTTTTGACCGCCTGCGTGGGTAACGACCGCCACTTCGGGCGCGAACCCTTCTACGTGTTCGGCTTCTTTTGTAAAATAACTCATAGGAATAAGCAAGGGGAAGTATGCGTTTTTAGAACCTTTTTCTTTAAAACGCCTGTCTAGGTCGGCTTGAATGTTTTCCCATATAGCGTAACCGTAAGGACGTATTACCATAGTACCTTTTACAGGGCCGTAATCGACAAGACCTGTTTTTAAAACAACGTCGGTATACCATTGCGCGAAGTTGTTTTCGATGTCTGCGATTTGGGTTACGAATTTATTTGCGTCCATAATTGTCTCCTTTCGTGTAAGGCTTTAATAGTTTTTATCGTTTATAATTATATAACGTACACACTAATAATTATACACGAGAGTTTTTAATATTACAAGTCTTTTTTCTTAATTATTTAATCAAAAAAGAATTGAAAAAGGCTTGAAAAAAGGTTATGAATACTATATAATGTTTATGTGGCTTTTCGTATGCGCAAAAACGCGCAAAAAAAGTCCGCTATAAACTTTCAGGAGAAAATTATGCAAGACGTAAAACAATTAACAATCAACGCAATCAGGGTTTTATCTGCCGACGCGATAGAAAAAGCCAAGTCCGGTCACCCCGGTATCGCTTTGGGTTCGGCGCCGATAGGCTACGCAACTTATACCAATATGACGTTTAACCCCAAAAATCCCGATTTTTTCAACCGCGACAGGTTTGTTTTGTCGGCGGGGCACGGTTCTATGCTTGCATATTCGCTTTTGTACCTTTTCGGGTACGGGCTTAAAAAAGAAGAACTTATGGACTTCCGCCAGTTCGGAAGCCGTACCACCGGGCACCCCGAATACAAGGTTTGCCCCGGCATAGAAACAAGCACAGGTCCGTTAGGTCAGGGTTTTGCAAACGCCGTAGGTATGGCTATTGCCGAAACGCACCTTGCCGAAAAGTTTAATAAAGAAGGCTTCCCTATCGTCGACCACTACACCTACGTTTTAATGGGCGACGGCTGTATGCAAGAAGGTATTCAGTACGAATCGGCTTCGCTTGCAGGCACGCTTAAATTAGGTAAACTTATAGCCATTTACGACGACAACGACATTACCATAGAAGGCTCTACCGACAAGGTATTTACCGAAGACGTTGCCAAACGCCACCTTGCCATGGGTTGGCAGGTACTACGCGTAAACGACGCAAACGATATAAACGCCATTAACCGCGCCATTAAAAAGGCTAAGCAAGAAAAAGAAAAACCGTCGCTTATAATAGTTAAGTCGGTAATCGGCTACGGTTCTCCGCTGGCAAACTCTTCGGCTTCTCACGGGGCGCCGTTAGGTCAAGAAAACGTAGACAAACTAAAACAAAACTTAGGCTGGACATATCCGCCCTTCGAAGTACCCGAAGAAGTGTTTAAGCACTGCAAAAAATTTGCAAACAAGGGCAAAAAAGCCGAAAAAGAATGGAACGAACTGTTTAAAAAATATTCTGAAACTTACCCCGAACTCGCAAAAGAATTTAACGCTTGGTTAAACCCCGATTTCGGCAAAGTGTTATCAGACGAAGATTTATGGTCGTTCGAAAAAGACGACGCTTCTAGGGGTTACAGCAGTACCGTTCTTAACAAACTAGAAAAAATGCTTCCTAACCTATTCGGCGGAAGCGCCGACCTAGGCCCGTCTAACAAAACCATAATGAAATCTCGCGAAGATTATTCGGTACAAACAAGGTCTGGTTCTAATATGCACTTCGGTATACGCGAACACTCTATGACGGCAATAGTAAACGGCTTGTATCTGCACGGCGGAATTATCCCCTACTGCGCGACCTTTGCGGTCTTTGCCGATTATATGCGCCCTGCTATGCGTATGGCGTCTATTATGAATATCCCTGCCATATACGTACTTACGCACGATTCTATCGGCGTCGGCGAAGACGGACCTACCCACCAACCCGTCGAACATTTCGACAGTTTCCGTTCTATGCCCAACATAAAAGTTTACCGCCCTGCCGACGGCAGAGAAGTAACTGCGTGCTGGTTAAGTGCGCTTACGGGCAATTCGCCGTCGTGCCTGTTCTTATCTCGTCAAACCATTCCTATGATAAACGGTTCGGGAAAGGGTGCCTTAAAAGGCGGTTATATAATACGCGACAGCGAAAAGTCAACGCCCGACGTTATTTTAATGGCAACGGGAAGCGAATTGCAGTATATAGTTTCCGCACAGAAAACATTAAAAGAACAGGGCATCGACGCAAGAGTGGTTTCTATGCCGTGTATGGAAATTTTCGACGCACAGCCCGAAGAATATAAAGAAAACGTTTTGCCTAGCAACGTTACCAAAAGGGTTTCGGTAGAAGCGGGCACGCCCAACTCTTGGTACAAGTACGTCGGAACGCAAGGCAAAACAATCGGGATGACGGAGTTCGGCGCAAGCGGTCCTGCCAAAGTATTGTTTAACCACTACGGCTTTACGACAGAAAACGTCGTAAACACCGTTTTAGATTTATTCAAATAAAAATCGGGGTATTACCGTAAAAATTTTTAGT
>CAYYYD010000021.1:10826-23835 GCA_964475885.1 uncultured Christensenella sp. | reverse complement strand
CTACGCACCGAAAAACGTAGCTTCGCTTATTGTTGCACTACAATTCATACCGAAATAGATATGACAAACAAAGCCTACGCTTTTACCAAGAGTATGCTATTTCGGTTTATTAAATTGTAGTGCGAAAACATTATATCACTTTCAATAAAAAATTGCAACAATTTGTTATATTTCAACTTGTTAAACAAAAAAGCGATAAGACTTTTCTTATCGCTTTTCGTTTTTTAAGACACCAAACGGACACCAAACGACGGTTTTATATAACAAAAAAAGCCCTACAAACGTAGAGTTTGTAAGACTTTTTATAGTTTTTGAAATTATCTCTTTGAGAACTGCGGAGCGCGACGCGCTTTCTTTAAGCCGTACTTCTTTCTTTCTTTCATTCTGGAATCTCTGGTTAAGAAACCTTCTTTCTTTAATGCCGGTCTAGATTCGGGTTCTGCTTCTAAAAGAGCACGAGAAATACCATGTCTGATAGCGCCTGCCTGACCTGTAAAACCGCCACCGCAAACATTTACGATTACGTCGTATTTAGCGGTTACGCCCAAAAGTTCTAAGGGCTGACGAACGATGAACTTTAAGGTATCTAAACCAAAGTATTCGTCTAAAGATTTTTTGTTTACGGTAATGGTACCGTCGCCTGCGGGGATAAGACGAACCCTTGCAACTGCCTTTTTACGTCTGCCCGTTCCCCAAAACTGAATTTTTTTCTTAGTAGTCGTTTTTGCCATAATTACTTCTCCTTAAAAGAGTTTAAGCGTTTCAGGTTTTTGAGCCTGATGATTATGTTCTGCGCCTTTGAACACTTTGAGTTTGGTTATCATTTGACGACCGAGCCTGTTTTTAGGCAACATTCTTCTAACCGCTTCGTATACGGCAAAATCGGATTTTTCGTTTAAAAGGGTTTTGTACTGAATTTCTTTTAAACCGCCGATATGCCCGGTGTGATATTTGTAGTATTTCTTTTCTAATTTCTTACCCGTTAAAACGACCTTGTCGCAATTAACGATTATAACGAAATCTCCCGTATCGACGTTGGGTGTAAAAGTGGGTTTGTTTTTACCGCGAAGAATAGCGGCAACCTTAGATGCAAGGCGACCTAAAACCATACCTTCGGCGTCTACTACGTACCACTTTCTGACTACGTCATCTGCGTGAGCCATATAAGTTTTCATATCTGTTTTCTCCTAAAATTTTGTCGCGACGTAAGGCGTACCGTAACGTGTTTTCACGACGAACACAACGAGAGGGCTAATCTCGAAAACGGAATTCTCCTTATAAACGCCTAAATATATTAAATGATATTGCTTAAAAAAGTCAAGCGAATTTTACCGCTTTTCGTTAAAATTTTTACTGTTTTTTACTTAATTCGCACAAATTCGCCGACGACCACAATATGTTGTGGTTTAATTAAAGCATCGCCCTAAACTGCTTAACGTTTTTGCCGTTTAGTATCGTACGTCTGCTAGGCACAATCCTTTTGCCGGAAAGGTTTTTCCTACAAGAGTTCTGTCGCCGGTGTTTAGTGCCGTTCGTAAATCTTTTATGGTTTTTTCGTTTAAGCCTATCTGAACAAGCGTTCCGACCATAATGCGAACCATATTATACAAAAACCCGTTGCCCGTAACGATAATTTTTAAGTCGTTACCGTGTTTTTTGACTTTTACCGAATAAATTTTTCTGACGGTAGTTTTTGCCGAACTACCCGTAGAGCACATACACTTAAAGTCGTGTTCTCCGCAAACGACTTTTGCGCCTTTTTTGATTTTAGAAATATCCGTGTTTTCGGGTATTCTGACCGAATATCTTTCTTTTAGCGGAAGTTCTACGTCGGATAAATACAGGCTGTACTCGTAAGTTTTTTTCTTTGCGCTTTTTCTTGCGTTAAACCCGTCGTCCGCGATTTCGCTTTTTATTGCGCGAACATCGTCGGGAAGAAAGGTGTTAAGCGCTTTATAAAAGCGTTCGGGCGGAACGGTCGAATCGGTATCGAACGACACCGTTTGCCCCCTTGCGTGAACGCCGGCGTCCGTACGACCGCTTGCCACCGTAGACACTTTTTCGCCCGTAAGACTTTCTATTGCGTTTTCTAAAACACCCTGAACGGTTACGGCGTTGTCTTGTATTTGATAGCCGGCGTAGGCGGTGCCGTCGTAACTTAAAGTAAGTTTTATTTTCATACGGCTATACCCAAAACGCCGTTAAGCAATACCACGCCGACTATAAGCCCTGCGGTAAATATAACGCCCAATAAATCTCTGTACGTTAAAACGGCTTTTTTGAACTTGGTACGGTTTTTACTTCCCGAATAACACCTTGCGTCCATAGCGTCGGCAAGTTCGTCGGCACGACGGAAAGAACTTATAAGCAACGGCACCAGCACGGGAATAAGCGCTTTTGCGCGCTTAAAAATATTACCGCTTTCGAAGTCCGCGCCCCTTGCCTTTTGCGCCTTTATAATTCTGTCCGTTTCGTCTAAAAGCGTAGGAATAAACCTTAGCGCAATACTCATAATAAGCGCGAACTCGTGTACGGGAAACTTAATAAATTTTAACGGATACAGCAAACCTTCTATGCCGTCGGCTATTTCCACGGGAGAAGTGGTAAGAGTTAAAAGCGAAGCGCCCAAAACGACGAGCGTTATTCTTAAAACTATAAACCCCGCGTTGTAAAGCCCTGCGTCGGTAATAAACCCGTTTTCCCAAAGCGGAGTGCCTTCGGTATTGAAAAACACCTGCAACAGCGCCGATAAAACTATAAAGAATATAATGCCTTTAATACTTTTTAACACTCTGCCGAACGGCACCTTAGAAAGCGCCGTGGTTATTAACACAAACAACAAGCACGCCAAAAAGCCTGCAAAATGAAAGGGCTTAACCAAAAACACCGCCACGATATACGCTATTACCAAAAGAATTTTTATTCTTGCGTCCATTTTATGGACAAAAGAATGCGACGGATAATACTGCCCGAATGCTACGTCTTTCACTTCGCACCCCCCAACGCCTTGGCAACCGCTTGGGTAAACCCTTCTACGGTAAGGTCGCAGTCTAACTGCACACCGACGGCGCTTAACTTGTCTTTTAAATTTTGAATAACGGGCTTGGTAAGACCTGCCATAGTAATTCGATTACCCGAAAAAACCTGCTCGGGCGTACCGCTTAACTCTATTTTTCCGTTTTCGAACACCGCCACCCTGGTGCAGTTTTCCGAAATTAAATTCATATCGTGCGAAACGATGATAACCGTTTTAACAAACCCCTTATGAAGTTGGTGCAAAAGTGCCAAAAACTCTCGTTTACCCTTGGGGTCCAGCCCTGCGACCGGCTCGTCTAAAACGAGTATTTCGGGTTTTGTGACTATTACGCCGGCTATCGCCACCCTGCGCTTTTGACCGCCCGACAACTCGAACGGAGATTTGTTTTTTATTTTTAAATAATCTAATCCGACAAGTTCGATTGCGTTTTTTACCAAACTCTCTTTTTCTTGTTCGGAAAGTTCGGGCATAAAGTTTTTAATTCCGAAAGCGACGTCTTCGTAAACGGTTTCTGCAAAAAGTTGGTATTCGGGATACTGAAAAACCATACCAACTTTTTTTCTTAAATTTTTAAAATTACAGTTTTTGTCGGTTAAATCGAACTCCCCGACGGTTACCGAACCGCTGTTTTTTTGAACTTTTAAAAGCCCGTTTAAGTGCTGTATAAACGTAGACTTACCCGAACCCGTTTTGCCTATTATACCGTAAAATTCGCCTTCTTCTATAACGGCGTCTACACCCTTTAAGGCGTGTGTTTCTATTGTGGAATTAGCGCCGTAAGAGTACTTTAATTGTTTCGTTTCAATTCGCATAATGCCTCCGCCAACTGCTCTTCCGTTAAAACGGTTTGCGGTATACGTAAACCGTTTTTACGCAACTTTTCGCCGATATACGCGGGCAAGGGCAGTTCTAGTCCGAACCCTTTAATGGTATCTGCCTGCATAAAAATTTCTTGGGGCGTGCCCGTCATTGCCACGGTTCCGTCGTTAATGACGATAACCCTGTCGGCGTCTACGATTTCTTCCATATAATGCGTGATTGCGACAACGGTTACGCCGTTTTCTTCGTTTAATTTTTTAACGACTTCCAAAACGTCTTTTCTGCCTTCTGGGTCTAACATAGACGTAGACTCGTCAAGCACCAAAATTTTAGGTTTAAGCGCCAAAACCCCCGCGATGGCTATGCGTTGTTTTTGACCGCCCGACAACCTTTCGGGCGAAGCGTTGTAAAACTCTTTCATTCCTACCGAAGAAAGGGCAAAGTCTATGCGCTTTGCTATTTCTTCGCGCGGTAAACCCAAGTTTTCGGGGCCGAACGCCACGTCGTCTACGACGATAGACGCTACCAACTGGTTATCGGGATTTTGAAAGACCACGCCCACGCTTTCTCTGATTTTGGCAAGGTTCTTTTTGTCGGAAGTTTTAAGCCCGTCTACGGTAACCGTACCGCTGTCGGGAATTATTAAAGCATTAAAAAGTCGCGCAAGCGTAGACTTTCCGCTTCCGTTGTGCCCGATTACGGCAACGTATTCGCCCTGTTCGACCTGAATGCTGACGTCGGTTAAGGCGTTGTTTTTTTTGTCGTAAGAAAAACTTACGTTTTCTACATTTAAAATCGGCATAATTACCCCTTTTGCTTTACAAAAAGATATTTTAACACAGTTTGATTTTTTTTACAACCGATAAACGCAAATTCACCCTGCTTTTTTAAAAAGGCGATATTGTCGGCTACATCTAAAAAACCATAAAATTTCTAATAAAAACTTTAATAGCCCTTGACTATCTTTTTTATATAATGTATAATATATAGGCTAAAATATATAGTAATAATATTACACGGAGGACTTTATATAATGAAGAAACTGACTATCGACGGCAATACCGCCGCCAGCCACGTTGCCTACGCCTTCTCGGAAGTTGCGGCTATCTACCCGATAACCCCTTCTTCGCCTATGGCGGAAGTTGCAGACGAATGGTCTACTGCCGGTAGAACCAATATGTGGGGGCAAACCATAAGGGTTGCCGAAATGCAGTCCGAAGGCGGTGCCGCAGGCGCCGTTCACGGTTCGCTTTGCGCAGGTGCGCTAACTACCACCTATACCGCATCTCAAGGTTTACTTTTAATGATTCCCAATATGTACAAGATTGCCGGCGAACTTATGCCTATGGTAATGCACGTTTCGGCAAGGGCGCTTGCCGCACATTCACTTAACATATTCGGCGACCACGCCGACGTAATGGCTTGCCGTCAAACAGGTTTTGCAATGCTTTGCGACGGCTCTGTACAAGAAGTTATGGACCTTTCTCTCGTAGCACACCTTTCTACGTTAAGGTCTAAGGTTCCTTTCCTTAACTTCTTCGACGGGTTTAGAACCAGCCACGAAGTCGCTAAAATCGATGTTTGGGACGAAGCCGACAACTATGCGGAAATTCGCGCTATTTGTAATGAAGTCGGTATCGAAGCCGACATCAAAGACTTTAAGTCAAGGGCTTTAAACCCCGAACATCCTATTCAAAAGGGTACCGCACAAAACGGCGACACCTATTTCCAGAACAGAGAAACGGCAAACGGTTACTATCAGGCAACCCCCGCTATCGTTCAACAAATGATGGATGTTGTTTCTAAACACTGCGGAAGAAGTTATCACCTTTTCGATTATGTCGGTACGCCCGATGCGGAAAATGTAATAGTCGCTATGGGTTCGGGTTGCGAAACCATAGAAGAATCTATAAACAAACTTAACTCTATGGGCAAAAAATACGGTCTTGTTAAAGTAAGACTTTACAGACCTTTCTACACCAAAGCGTTTGTAGAAGCGTTGCCTAACACCGTTAACAACGTTGCTGTTTTAGACAGAACCAAAGAACCCGGTTCTCTCGGCGAACCCTTGTATCTAGACGTATGCTCGGCTTTATTCGAATC
This sequence comes from uncultured Christensenella sp., assembly GCA_964475885.1. Classification (GTDB taxonomy): domain Bacteria; phylum Bacillota; class Clostridia; order Christensenellales; family Borkfalkiaceae; genus UBA1259. Next base: position 17,876 of record CAYYYD010000021.1, on the reverse strand, counting down.
GGGCAAAAACGATATTAAGGTTATCGGCGGTAGATACGGTTTAGGTTCTAAGGAATTTACGCCGTCTATGGTTCTTGCAGTATACAAAAACTTAGAAAGCGCTACTCCTAAAAACCACTTTACCATCGGTATTTACGAAGACGTTACCAACTCTTCGTTAGACTTCTCCGAAAAATTCGACGCCGCACCCGAAGGCTCTACTTCGTGTATGTTCTACGGCTTGGGTTCTGACGGAACGGTCGGCGCAAACAAAAACTCCATTAAAATTATCGGCGACCATACCGACAAACACGCTCAGGCATATTTCTTCTACGACTCTAAAAAGTCGGGCGGTATTACCGTTTCGCATTTAAGATTCGGCGACTCGCCCATTCAAAGCGAATACTTAATCGACTCTGCCGATTTCGTACAATGCTCTAACCCGTCGTACATTACCCGTTACGATATGACCGGCGCAATCAAGCAGGGCGGTACCTTCCTTATCAACACTTCTGCAACCACCGTTGCCGAATTAGAAGAGTTCTTGCCCGCACACGTTAAGCAGGAAATCGCTAACAAGAACATTAAGTTGTACGTTATAGACGCAATTAAAATCGCTTCCGGTCTTGGACTAAAAGGTAGAACCAACACCATTTTGCAGTCGGCGTTCTTCCGTGTTAATCCACAGATTATGCCCTACGAAAAAGCGGTTGAATATATGAAGTATATGGCTAAAAAGTCTTTCGCAAGAAAGGGCGACGCAGTCGTTCAAATGAACTACGACGCTATCGACTCTGCTAGCGGAGACAATTTGGTTAAAATCGACGTTCCCGCTTCTTGGAAGACCGCAACCACCGGTGCCAAGATGGTAGAAGGCCACGCCGACAAATACTATCAAGAAATCATTAAACCTATCCTTTACTTAAAGGGCGATAACTTAAAGTCTTCGCAGTTTAATGCAGACGGTTCGGTTCCCACCGGTACGACCAAGTTCGAAAAACGCGGTGTTGCCGTAACCGTTCCGGAAATTCAAATCGACAAATGTATTCAGTGCGGTAACTGTTCGTTCGTATGTCCTCACGCAACGCTTAGACCCGCACTCGTAAAAGACGGCGAAGCAATGCCCGAAACGTTTAAGGGCAAGCCTGCAATCGGTCTTCCCGGATACACCTACAAAATGCAGGTATCTCCGCTTGACTGTATGGGTTGCGGTGTTTGTGCTACCGTTTGCCCCGTTAAAGACGGCGGTGCCATCAAGATGATTCCGCTTGCAGAATCGTTAGAAAAAGGCGAAGACAAAAACTGGGAATTCGCTATCGAACTTCCTAAGGCAGACACATCTAAATTCAAAAAAGAAACGGTTAAGGGTTGTCAGTTCTGCGAACCGTTGTTCGAGTTCTCGGGCGCTTGCGCAGGCTGTGGCGAAACCCCCTATGTTAAAGTTATTACGCAGTTGTTCGGCGAAGATATGGTTATCGCAAACGCAACCGGTTGTTCGTCTATTTACGGCGGTTCGTCGCCTACATGCCCCTATACCACCAACAAAGAAGGTAAAGGTCCGGCTTGGGCTAACTCTTTATTCGAAGACAATGCCGAATTCGGTTACGGTATGAACCTTGCTTACACTACAAGGCGCGAAGCGTTAAAGGGTAAAGTTATATCTTTAAGCAACGCCGACGCTAATACAAAAGAAGCGTGCGACGGCTGGATAGAAGCGTTTAACGACAGAGAAGCAAGCAAAGTCGCATCTAAAAAACTTATAGAAGTTGCCGAAAAGTCTGCTACCGCAGAAGCAAAAGCAGTATTAGAAGACAAAGACTGCTTGTCTAAAAAATCCGTTTGGATTTTCGGCGGAGACGGTTGGGCGTACGACATCGGTTACGGCGGACTAGACCACGTACTCGCTTCGGGCGAAGACGTAAACGTTTTGGTTTTAGATACCGAAGTATACTCTAACACCGGCGGTCAGGCTTCTAAGTCTACCAACATCGGCGCAGTCGCTAAGTTCGCGGCCGCAGGCAAGAGAGTTAAAAAGAAAGACCTTGGTATGATTGCTAAGTCTTACGGCTACGTTTACGTTGCTCAGTGCGCAATGGGTTCTAATCCCGCACAACTGTTAAAGGCTCTTACCGAAGCAGAAAGTTACCACGGACCGTCGCTTATCATCTGCTACGCTCCCTGTATTAACCACGGTATAAATATGACCAAATCTCAGTTAGAAGAGAAATCTGCGGTAGATTGCGGTTATTGGCAGTTGTACAGATACAACCCCGTAAACGGCGAATTCAGTTTAGACAGCAAAGACCCGACGGGCGATTATCAGTCGTTCTTGGCAGGCGAAACCAGATACGCTTCGCTTATTAAAACGCAAGGTCCCGAAGTTGCTTCCGAACTCTTTAAAAAGACCGAAGAGTCTGCTAAAGAAAGACTTGCAACCTACAAAAAACTTGCAGGCAAAGAATAAAATTAAAACTTTATAAAACGTAAAACGGCGAACCCGAAAAGGTTCGCCGTTTTATTTACTTTGTTTTTATTTTTTTATCGCAAGCAACGTTTACCCCTTTCCCCTTTTTTATCGTATCTATTATTATATATATTATATAATGTTTAGAAAAAACGTAAAAAACCGTCGTCCGAAAAAAAATTTAAATTTTTTTAAAAAAGTACTTAAAAACGCTTTACAACTTTACCGTAATAAAGTATAATGTAATTACTTTAACAAGATAAAGTGTTAAAGTAAAATAAATTGTTCTAAAAAGGAGAACGGAAAAATGAAAAAGTTTTTAACAGTTTTAGTAGCAGTATTACTTTGCGTAACGGCGTGCTTCTCGCTTACCGCCTGCGGAACGGATAATTCTAAGGATTGGGAATATATTCAAGAAAAAGGCGAAATGATAGTCGGGTATACCGTTTACGATCCGTTTGCATACGACAACGAAAACAACCAACTCGTAGGGTTTGACGTAGAACTTGCGCAGGCAGTTGCAAACAAATTAGGTATTAAAGTTAGGTTCCAGATTATCGAATGGAAATCGAAAGTTACCGAAATTAACGGCAAAAACATAGATGTTATTTGGAACGCAATGACAATTACCGACGAACTTAAACAATCTATCGACATTTCCGACGCATATTGCAAAAACAATCAGGCGGTGGTAGTTAAAGCAGGCGACGAAGCGAAATTCACAACCAAAGAACTAATTAAAAATTCGGGCGAAAAGATCGCATACGAAAGCGGTTCTTCGGCACAAGCGGTTGTAGAAGCAGACGATGTTTTAAAATCCGTTAGCCAAACCAAAGCGTCCGACCAAATATCCGCTCTTACCGAAGTCGCATCGGGAACAAGCAAAATCGCTATCGTAGACGTTCTTTTATACGACTCTTTAAAAGCCAAAGCAAACTCTATCGTAAACGAACAAAACCTTGTTAAAATAACCGACATAACCTTCCCCGCAGAAGAATTCGGCATAGGTTTTAGAAAGGGTAGCAACTTTAAGCAAAAAGTAGAAGAAGCCCTTGCTTCGCTTAAAGCCGACGGTACTTACAGAACCATCGCGGAAAAATACAATTTAGTTAATAATATGATATAAAGGACTACATATGAATTTAGGTCAGGTTTTAATATCTTTACTTTCCGGTTTCGGAAACACCTTAATACTATTTGTGGTAACGCTCGTTTGTGCGTTACCACTTGGTTTTATAATTTGTTTCGGTTCGATGTCTAAATTTAAACCGCTAAAATACTTGGTTAAGGGCATAATATGGGTTATACGCGGAACACCGTTAATGTTGCAGATAATAATTATTTTTTACGGGCCGGGTTTATGGTTCGGCGTTCCGTTTAAGTCCAGACTGCTTGCCGGTTGTATTGCGTTTGTAATTAACTACGCTTGCTATTTTTCGGAAATTTTCCGTGGCGGAATAGAAAGCGTTTCTAAGGGACAATACGAAGCAAGCAAAGTTTTGGGGCTAACCCGTTCGCAAACGTTTTTTAAGGTCGTTTTGTTGCAAGTTATTAAAAACATCGTTCCGCCTATGGGAAACGAAGTTATAACGTTAGTAAAAGACACTTCGCTTGCAAATATAATTATCGTAGAAGAACTTATTTTTAAAGCGCAAGAAATACAAAAGGTTTACGGTATTATGTGGCCACTTTTCGTTGCAGGGCTTTTTTACCTTATATTCAACGGAATAGTTCAGTTACTGCTTTCGAAATTAGAAAAAAAATTATCGTATTACAAACTGTAAGGTGTGGTTATGGCTTATTTGGAAATAAAAAACTTTAATAAAAAATTCGGCGACACCGAAGTGTTAAAAGGCATAAATCTAGACGTAAACAAGGGCGAAGTAGTTTCTATAATAGGTTCTTCCGGTTCGGGGAAAACTACGTTTTTACGTTGCATTAATTTTTTAGAAACTCCCGACGAAGGCGTTATGCTTTTAAACGGCGAAACAATGATAGACGCACCTGCAATAAAAAAAGAAAACTATTCTGCCCTGCGTGAAAAACGCCTTAACTTCGGGCTAGTGTTTCAGTCGTTTAACCTTTTTCCGCAATACACGGTGTTTAATAACGTTACTCTTGCGCCTACCCTTTTGCTAAACGAAAAGTTTAAAGAATTTAAAAGAACGGAAAAAAGCAAACTTGCGCGCGAAGAATACCTTAGAACGGAAAAAGAAAAAATAAACGCTACGGCAGAAGAACTGCTTGTAAAAACGGGGCTTACCGAAAAGAGAGATTCTTACCCCTGCGAATTGTCGGGCGGACAGTGTCAGCGTGTTGCGATAGCAAGAGCTATGGCGTTAAAACCGAATGTTTTATGTTTTGACGAACCCACTTCCGCTTTGGACCCCGAACTTACGGGCGAAGTGTTAAAGGTTATAAAAGGGCTTAAAAAGACGACGGATATGACTATGATAATAGTTACACACGAAATGGAATTCGCAAAAAAAATATCCGACAAAGTTCTTTTTATGGCAGACGGTGTAGTAGAAGAATTCGGCACTCCCGAACAGATTTTTAATAATCCTAAGTCTTTAAAACTAAAAGCGTTTTTAACGGCGTTTAATAATAAGGAAGGTGAATAAATTGACGAAAAACGGCAATTACGACGAATTGTTTAATACCTTTTTAAAATTAAAAACGGTAGACGACTGTTACAAATTCTTTACCGATTTATGCACGATAAAAGAACTAGACTCTATGGCGCAACGTCTTACCTGCGCAAAACTTTTATTGTCGGGCGAAACATTTGAAAAAATAGTCGGCGCAACAGATATTTCTTCGGCAACGCTTTCTAAGGTAAATAAATGCGTAAAGTACGGCGAAGGCTACAAAAACTTTTTATAAACTATAAAGCGTATAAAAACAAGGCTGTTACCAAACAGCCTTGTTTTTTAGTAGTTTTTAAATATATATGATTTTTTTGTTTTTAGATTTTGCGTATTTTACCGTATTAAATGTTCCACCCTTTTCTTCTCTTAAATAAGCGACCAAAGTATCGGAATTGTCTATCATATAAGCGTTACGTTTATGCATACAGTATGGCGTATAATTTTCCGAAACCAAAACCTTTTCGTCGGCATCGTTTAATATTTTTTTATAAACTTCTCTCTGCGAACAGGTAAAACTTTTATCTTGGTCTAAACACGGAATACACGCCACGAGTTTTATATTGTAATACTCTTTTAACTCTTGCAAAATTTTAAAGCAAACGGTATCGAACCCCACCGCCATTCCTATTAAAAAAGTATCTTTACCGTCGTTTATAAGTTTTATAAAAACTTCACGCAATACCGAAATATTTATATCGTTTTTTATTACCCTATGCCCTGTTACCGAACACGTTTTTTCGAGATTGAAATTTTTTAAATTCACAGCGGATTTTTCCTTATTTGGGCGTTGCTTCGGGGATACTTTTTATCGGTCGGTTTTACTTTTTGTATAACTACCGCCGTTCTTGTAAAGTCCGCGATTTTTACGGTTTTTATTTCTTTAATCTTTCCGCCTAACAGGTTTATAGAGTTTTCGGCTTCTTTTATTTCTTCTTCTGCCTGAGCCTTATACCCCACAAAAATTCCGCCCACTTTTACAAACGGCAAACAATATTCTGTTAAAATATTAAGTCTTGCAACAGCCCTTGCAGTAGCGACGTCGAACTTTTCTCTGTATTCGGGTTTTACGGCGTACTCTTCTGCCCTGCCGTTTATAACGTTTATGTTACTTAACCCCAAACTTTCGGACACGGCTTTTAAAAATTCGCACTTTTTACCCGTCGCTTCTAATAAAGTTACATGCCTTTCTGGGTTTAAAATTTTTAACGGCAATGCCGGAAACCCACCGCCCGAACCTATGTCTATTTGAGTTTTTCCTTTTACAAGGTCGTTAAAAATTACGCTGTCAACAAAATTTTTTAATATAACCTGCTCTCTTTCGGTAATGGCGGTTATGTTAAATTTTTGGTTATATTCTGTTAAAATACGGTAATACTCGTTAAAATCGTCTGCTTGTTTTTGCGTTAAATTTATACCGTACTTAAAAAAAGTTTCTTTCATAATTGTTAGTATATCATACTTTTTTTCTTTTAACAATTGTTTTTTTATTATCAAAAACATTTCAACAAAGTTTATAACTCTGTTAAATTGTCGTAGTTTTTTTTTGTTTTAAAATTTTATTCGAGTTAAAAAATTTTTCGTCGGTTATTTTTATAAACATTTAACCTTTTTATTAACTTTTTATAAACAGTATTCCACATTTTTTTACACACAAAATTTGTAAGGTTTTATTTAGCGTTTTTTTAGTTATTAAGAATTCTTCTTTACTATACTAATAATACCACTTTTTAAAATTTAAAAATAAATATACTTACAAACCGAACGACGCGTTCAAGTTTTTTTTAAGTTACTTTTTTTATAATCTAATAAAGTAAAAAATATATTTTAATTAAGAGTTTAAGTTTTTAAAAAAACTTGATTTTTAGGCAGATATAATATATAATGTATATAGTATTTTAAATATATAATAAACGATTTTTTTACGGGAGTGTAAAATGAAAATAATTTGCGACGGTT
>CAYYYD010000021.1:0-10726 GCA_964475885.1 uncultured Christensenella sp. | reverse complement strand
ATATAATAAACGATTTTTTTACGGGAGTGTAAAATGAAAATAATTTGCGACGGTTTAGACTTATCTGATGCAGTGCTTAAAGTCAGCAAAGCGCTTGCTATAAAATCGCCTAACCCTATTTACGAAGGCATTAAACTTTCGGCTAAAAACGATACTTTAACTCTTACCGCAACCGACACAGAACTTACCATAGAAAAAAAGATTAAAGCAGAAGTTTTAATGGAAGGCGAAACGGTAGTAGTAGGTAAATATTTTGTGGACTTTACCAAAAAACTAGAAAAAGAACAGGTAGAACTTTCGCAGTTATACGACAGCCAATTACAAATTAAGTATTCCGATTCCGAAGGCGAATTACAAATTTACCCGGTAGAAAACTTTCCCGTTTTTAATAAAACAGAGCAAGACTATTTCGAACTTTCTCAGACGGAATTTAAAAAAATCGTAGAAAGAACGGTTATCGCCTGTTCGGTAGACGATTCTCGCCCCATACTAAAAGGTTGCTTGTTCGATATTAACGACGGAATTTTAACAGCGGTAGCGCTAGACGGGTTTAGAATGGCGGTCGTAACCAAAGAAGTTAAGGCAAGCGGAAACTTTAAGGCGGTTATTCCTTCTAAAACCTTATTAGAAATTACAAGGCTTTTAGATTCCGAAGAAAAAGATATAAAAATTCACGTAGAAAAAAATTCGCTTTTCGTAGAATTCGAAAACACGGTTATTTATTCTCGTTTAATAGAAGGCGAGTTTGTAAAATACAATCACATATTACCCACGTCGTTTGCAAACACCGTTACCGTAAACAGACAGGCGTTGTTGTCTAGTATAGAACGTGCTTCTATATTTGCAAGAAACGACCGTTATAACGTAATTAAACTAGATGTTAAAGAAGATTTAATGAATATTTCCGCTAAATCGGAAGTAGGTAACCTAAACGAAAACGTATCGGTAAACCTATCGGGTAAAGACATTGTAATAGCGTTTAACGGTAAATACATTGCAGATTATCTTAAAATTATAAACGAAGATTTCGTAACGCTTAACCTTAATACACCCATAGACCCGTGCGTAATTACGCCTTCTCAGAAAAACGGGTATTTATATTTAGTGTTGCCCGTAAGAATAAACGCGTAATTTATTTGACAAAAACAAAAAATATCTATACAATATTAAAGAAAAAAGATTATTACTGTATTATAGGAGAAAAATAAAATGAAACAAACCTATCAACCCAAAAAAAGACAGAGAAGCAAAGTTCACGGTTTTAGAAAAAGAATGAAAACCCGTTCGGGTAAAAACGTATTAAAAAGACGTCGTAACAAAGGTCGCCATAAAATTTCCGCTTAATTTTGTAAATTAAAACAAGGTAAGAATTTAAACCATGATTTCTTCGATCAGGTTAAAAAAAGAAAAAGATTTCGACCTGGTATTTAAAAAAGGTAAAAGACTGTTTTCCAATAAACTCTCACTTCAGTATTTACCGTCAAAAGAATTGAAAGTTGGCTTTGCGGTAGGCAAAAAACACGGTGGCAGTGTTAAAAGAAACAGAATTAAAAGAATTTTAAGGGAATCTTTTAGAAGTTTTGCGCCACAAATACGTCAAAACTTCTTTTTTGTTTTTATTCCTAAAATTTCCGATACCTACGATTATCACGAAATCAAACAGAATATGGAATATATTCTTAAAAAAGGGAATTTTTTAGACGAATAAATGTTAAAATTTTTAAGTATTAAACTTATAAGGTTTTACCAAAAGTATTTATCTTATCATACTTGTCCTTACATTCCCAGTTGTTCGCAGTATACCCTAGAAGCAATACTGAAACACGGGTTTTTTATCGGCGTATTTTTAGGTATGCGCCGAATTTTAAGGTGTCATCCTTGGTGTAAAGGCGGGTTCGATAAAGTTCCCGATAAAAAAAGCGTTGTAAAATGGGTTTATTAAAATGGATATAAGAATTTTAAATTTTGCAATTCCGGAAACCGCAAACTTTTTAGTCGATATTATTTATTGGCTGATAAGCATTAGTTCTTCGATAGCGGTCGGCGTTATTTTGTTTACCGTTATTTTAAAACTAATAACCTTCCCTTTCGATTTATATTCGAGAATTTCTATGAAGAAAAACTCGTTGATAATGGAAGAGATGCGTCCGGAACTAGAAAAGTTACAAAAACAATACGCAAACGACAAAACGCTGTATAGCCAAAAAATGATGTCGCTGTATAAAAAGAACGGGTATTCTATGTGGGGCGCTTGTTTGCCTACCATAGTAACGCTTGTTATTTTTATCGTCGCAATCAGTGCTTTTTCTAAATACTCGCAATTCCAAAACAAAAAGTATTTTTACGATATGAGTTTGTCGTATAATTCTGTCGTATACGAAGGTTTCGACGGTGGAGACGGGTATATTTACTATAACGCGCAAGACAAAACTTTTGTAGTAGAAAATCAAGAGTTTATAAAAGAACTTCCGGAAGTAAACAACACGAAAGAATTTTCTAAAAATACAAGTATATATATTAGAAATAACGGAAATTCTTTAAGTGTGTACACTAAAAACGGGTATGTAGAATATAACGTAGACTATTCTGTTGTAGGCGAAACGGTAAATTTCGGTACGGAAAGGTTTTATGTACTAGAAGACGCACTGTATAAAAACGCTTTAACCAACGAAAACGGTAAAACTTTTGCAGAAGAAAAATCCGAAAATTCCGAACTTACCGCAGTAGATTTCGTTAAAGATATAGCACGCACTAGGTCGAGAGATACTTTCAGAAGCGAAAATCAGTCTTTTTTGTGGGTAAAAAATATATTTATGCCCGACAGCGCAACCGCACACCCTATAGAAGAAAAATGGGATAGCTTTGTTTCGACTCATTCTTACGACACTACTAAGGGTACTATGAGCGAAGAAGATTATCAAGAACTGATTTACAAACTAGATAAAGAAAAGACTGCGCCGAACGGTTATTATATTTTGGTAGTTTTAACCGCGCTTACTTCGTTTTTGACGCAGGTTATATCTTCTAAAACACAAAAGGCGCAGATGGAATTGCAATCGGTAGACGGACAAGGCGCGCAAACGCAAAAGATTATGAAATGGATGATGCCTATTATGATGGCGGTATTCGCCTTTATGTATACGGCGGCGTTCTCTATTTACATTGTGTTAAGTTCGATTATAAGTATTTTGACTACCCTGCTTATAAACAGTATAGTTACAAAAAAATACGAAAAGGTTGCCGAAACCAAAAACGCTACGCCTATAAGGGGTAGGGTTTATGTTCCGAAAGAAGAAGAAAAACCGCAGACCAAAAAAGAAAAGAAAGTCAAAGACAAAGATAAAATAGACGACCACGATTTTTTGTCGGGAAAAGCAGACAGAAAACCTAGGGGAAGACTAAAATAATAAACCATAACGGAGGAATATAATGCAATTCACAGCAAAAACGGTAGAAGAAGCCGTAAAAAACGGACTTAGCGAACTAGGTATTACACAAGACGAAGCAGACATAGTAATAGTAGAAGAACCTGTTAAAGGTTTGTTCGGAAGGCTTAAAGGTCAGGCAGTCGTAGACATTGTTAAAAAAGAAACCGAACAAACGGCACAAACTACGGTAGAATTTGTACAAGAACTTTTAAAATATATAGACGACCAAGCAACCGCCGAACTAACCGAAGACGGCGAAAGAACGGTAATTACCCTAAATTCCGAAAACGTTACATCTTTAATAGGTAAAAGGGGCGAAATTATAGAAGCCATTCAAACGCTTGCGGGCGCAAAAGAAAACATTGGCAAAAAAGAATACAAAAAAGTCGTAGTCGACTGCGAAAATTATAGGGACAAGAGAGAAGAAACTTTAATTAAACTTGCAAAAAAACTAGAACAAAAAGCCACCGAAATGCGTCGCGAAGTTGTTTTAGAACCTATGAACCCCTACGAAAGAAGGATAATTCATACGGCGCTTGCGCAAAGCCAAACGGTTACAACAAGGTCGGACGGAAAAGAACCCAACAGGTACGTAGTAATTGTTCCGTTCGATAAAGACGAATTTGCAAAACCCTATTCGGCGGCAAGAAATAACGACAGAAACCATAAAAAGAGTTTTGATAAGCGCGACAGAAAAGGCGGTAACGGTGGCAGAAGAAGTTCTTCTCCCGCTCCGAAGAAAAAGAAAACCATTACTTTCGGTACTTATTTAGGCAACAGCCTAAAAGACAACTAATTTTTTTAGGAGCATTATGAATAAATATAAAGGAACAAAAACAGAAAAGAACTTAATGGAAGCGTTTGCCGGCGAATCTATGGCAAGAAACAAATATACCTTTTTTTCGTCTAAGGCAAAGAAAGACGGGTACGAACAGATTTCGGCTATCTTTACCAAAACCGCCGATAACGAAAAAGAACACGCAAAACTTTGGCTTAAAGAACTTAACGGCATAGGCACTACCGCCGAAAACCTGGTATCTTCCGCCAACGGCGAAAACTTCGAATGGACGGAAATGTACAAAGACTTTGCCAAAACCGCCGAAGAAGAAGGGTTTTTAGATTTGGCAGAAAAATTTAAACTCGTTGCCGAAATAGAAAAAACTCACGAAGAAAGGTACAGGGCGCTTTTATCTAACGTAGAAACGCAAGAAGTGTTTAAGAAAGCCGACGTTAAAGTTTGGGAATGTAGAAACTGCGGTCATCTTTCGGTAGGTAAATCCGCACCGGAAGTTTGCCCTACCTGTTCTCACCCGCAAAGCTTTTTTGAAATAAGAGAAGAAAATTATTAAAATTTAATTAAAAACTAACCTATCCCCTAAACCGCAAACGGTTTAGGGGTTTACTTTTACTTTAAAATTTGTGTATTGACAGAAAGAGTTTTATATGATATTATTAAAAAAAAGGAGAGAAAGTATGGATAATATGGGGGGGGGTAAAAACAAATAAAACCCTAAAAAGAGTATTTAAGGTTATAGTTACGATAGCGTTAGCGATATTGTTGATTTTGCTTTCTGTAATAATATTTTTTAAAGCGCGGTCTTGTTACAATGAAAGCAAGTGGTACGTTCTGCCCGAATATTCTTCTGAAAAAACCCAAGCAGAACATTTGTTAGAAATAAACAAACGTGCCGAACAGATGCTTTGTGAAGAGAGCGGATACGGAGAATTTTTTATGTATACGTATGTTGCCGAAACGGTATACAACTTTAAAGACCAACCGCAGTTTTTTGCGGTGTGGTTTAGTTACGGCAAAGGTATAGTCGGCGCTGTTATAGACGACGAGTATTATATTGTAGAAGAATATTCTAACAAAGATACCGCAGACGGGTTTTGGAAAGGGCTTGGCGATACAAACGTTAAAAAGTATTACGACGGAAGCAGATACAGTTTGATAGACGGTAATGTAATAAATATAGATAACGGCAACAGCGTATTAGACGAAAATCAACTTAAAGAAAAAAGAGAGCAAACGAAAGAGATACATATATATTATAACTACAAAGTATGCGAAAGTTTAGAAGAAGTTCCTAAATATTGCAGGAAAAATCAAGACGCGTATTACTTGTATGTTTTACCCGATTATGTTACGAATTTAACCGAAGAACAACATAAGCAAAACATACTTAGTCGCGCAGAGAACAAGTTTAACGTTCTTTACGAAGAAGATTATTTAAGCGTAAATGCAGAGTTGATGCCTTCGGTAGACGGTAAGCAGATGTATTTTATGGTAACATTTACGCCGAGCGACGTTATTTTTTACGGAGAGACCAAGCCGTATATTTACCAAACGGGTATAATTATAAACGACGAGTACTATTGGTTATGCGATATAAGCGGTAAAGACAACTTGGTATACTTTAAAGAAAATTCGGTAGAAGACGCGCAAAAGTATTACAGCAATTATTGTGATTTTTATCAGTGGGATTATAAATACGGCGGTCAGTATTTCGTAAAAGAAGGCGAAGATTTGTATAAAATCAATAGCAACGGAAAAACAAAATACGATAGTAATCTCGACAGAAGTTGTTACAGCGTTAAAGTTAAAGACGTGTATAACCCGACGGTAACCGACGCGTTTACCGTTTACGGAACATAGTAATTGTCAAATAATATGAACAGCCCGAAAGGTTTAACCTTTCGGGCTAATTTATATATGTACTACTTTTTAGATTTTATTTTGCCGTTTTCTATGACTATGCGGTTTACGTCGGTATTTTTAAACAATGCCCTAGAATAATCGGTAGCGGTAAAAATCGTTTGTATGTCTTTTACCGAGTTTATAAGTTTTTTTTGCCTGTTTTTGTCTAGTTCCGACAGTACGTCGTCTAAAATTAAAATAGGATATTCGCCGAACCTGTTTTTAAAAATCTCCGTTTCGGCAAGTTTTAGCGACAGCGCAACCGTTCTTTGCTGACCTTGAGAACCGTAAACTTTAACGTCGGCGTCGTTTAAAATAAACTTTATATCGTCCCTATGCGGACCTATAGAAGTAAAACCCAGTTTTAGGTCGCGGTCTAGCGACGTTTTATAATCGGAAAGAATAGCGTAAGATATTTCTTCTTCCGTGCCGTAGTAACCGCTTTCGGTTTTAAGTTTTAAAGTTTCTTTACCGCCCGAAAGAAAGGCGTGCTTTTCTTCTGCGATGGGAGATATTTCTTTTAAGTAAGCGTTTCTAAGGTATATTATTTTTCCCGCTTCTTTAGAGAGTTGCACGTCCCATACGGGCAATGTTTCTTTTATCAAACCCCTGTCGGGGTCTTTTAGCAGGTTGTTTCTTTGCGATAAAATTTTATTGTAGCGTTGCAAAGAATAAAAGTAGTTTTTGGAAATTTGCGACAAAGACACGTTTAAAAACCGCCTTCTGTCTTCGGGACTTTCTTGAATAAGTTTAAGTTCCGACGGGTTAAAAAACACGCTGTGAATATTACCTAAAATCTCGCCTACTTTATGAACTTCTAAACCGTTGACGTATATGTTTTTTTTGTCGTTTAAGTTAAACCGTATTTTAACCGACACGTCGCCGTAGCGCGATTTTGCCGTACCCGAAATTTCCGATGTGCTCTCACCCGTTTTTATAACCAACTTATCTCTGTTTGCGCGCGGAGAGTAGCCGGTGCAAAGAAAGAATATTGCTTCGCCGGTATTGGTTTTGCCCTGCGCGTTGGCGCCGGTAAGAACGTTTATTCCGTTTTTGAACTCGAATTCTTCGTATTCGTAGTTGCGGAAATTTTTTAGGGTTAGGTTAAAAATATACATACTGTTAAATTTTTAAAATTTTTTGCGACGGGTATTACTTGATTACCTTCGGGTTTTATGGTACAATACCTATATATTATACGAAATTTAGAATTTTAAATCAACAAAAAGGAAAAATCATTTAATGGAAAGTTACGAAATTCTTTGGAAATCGGCATTAAAAGAATTAGAAAAGTCTGTTTCTTCGCTTTTTTACGATACTTTTATAACCCACGTCAAACCCGTAGACATTATCGGCGACAAAATGATTTTGGGTACCAACAACGCTACCATTAAAAAAACCATAGAAGAACATACCTATTCTAAAATAGTAGACGCGCTTTCTAACGTAAACAGCGACATAAGGGATTTTGAAATCGTCATTGCCGAAAACAGAGACGATTATCTTAAAAAAATCGGCGAAGCCGAACTAGAAAAAATAGAAACTCGCAGTTCGCTTATTAACCCTAAGTTTACCTTCGATTCGTTTGTGGTAGGTTCTTCTAACGAGTTTATTTACTCTGCCGCAAAAGCCGTTGCCGAGCAACCCGGCGAAGCGTATAACCCGTTGTTTATTTACGGCGGAACGGGGCTTGGCAAAACGCATATTTTAATGGCGATTGCCAATTACCTAAAAATTCATAAACCGCAACTTAACGTTATGTACGCCACTTGCGAACAGTTTGTCAATCAAATGGTAGAAAGTATTTCTAAGGGCAAGGCGCTTGGGGGTATGGAGTTTCGTAAAAGGTACAGAAATTTAGACGTTTTGCTTATAGATGACGTTCAGTTTTTGTCTAAAAAAGAAGCGACGCAGACGGAATTCTTTCATACATTTAACGAACTTGTTTTACAAAACAAGCAGGTGGTTTTAACTTCTGACAGACCGCCCAGAGAAATAGAAGTTTTAGAAGAAAGGTTAAGAACCAGATTCGAAGGCGGTTTGCTTGCCGATGTTCAGCAACCCGACTTAGAAACGAGAATCGCTATTTTACGTAAAAAAGCCGAAGAACAGAAATGCGTTATAGACATTAAGGTTTTGGCGTATATAGCCGAAAACAACGAAGGCGACATACGTACGCTTATCGGCAAACTTACTAAGGTTATTTTTGCGTCTAAACTGCACGAACGCCCCATAACGATAGAACTCGTTAAAGACGCGTTAAAAGAAAGTGCCGGCGGAACGCAAGAAGAACTTCAGGTAGAAGACATTATAAACTGCGTATGCAATTTTTATAAAATTTCTAAAAGCGATATGCTTGGCAAAAAGAAGAACAAAGAGTTTTCCGAACCGCGTCAGGTATGTATTTATCTTATCGTAGATATGATGAGTTTACCGCTTGTTACGGTAGGCGAAAAAATAGGCGGAAGGGACCACGCTACGGTTATTTATGCCAGAAACAAGATTACCGAAGAAATGAAAACCAACTCTAAACTCGCAACCGAAATAAACGACATCAGAAAGATGTTATTAAAACAATAAAATGGAACGCTTTACAGAAGGACAATATCAAGCGGTGGTAATCGGCGCGGGACACGCCGGTTGCGAATCTGCGCTTGCGCTATCCCGTACGGGAATTAAAACGGCTATGCTTACGCTAAACCTAGACAGCATAGCCTTTATGCCGTGCAACCCGTCTATCGGCGGAACGGCAAAAGGTCAGATAGTTCGCGAAATAGACGCGCTAGGCGGTGAAATGGGAATAAACGCCGACAAGGCGCTTTTGCAAATTCGTATGCTTAATCGCGGTAAAGGTACGGCGGTTCAGTCTTTACGCGGTCAAGAAGACAAAAACCTTTACCATCGTCTTATGAAACAAACGCTTGAAAACACGCCTAACCTAGATATTATTCAGGGCGAAGCCGTAGAAATTTTAACCGACGGCAAAAAGGTTACGGGCGTTGCCACCGCGCACGGCGGTGTGTTAGAATGCGACGCCGTTGTTTTGGCGACCGGCGTTTATCTTTCGGCAAGCGTTATTGCCGGCGAATGGAAAAAGAATACCGGTCCCAACGGGTTTGCGCCTGCAAACGAACTTACCGCAAGCCTTATAAATTTAGGGTTTAACATAAGAAGGTTTAAGACGGGAACGCCTGCCAGGATAGACAAAAATTCCATAGACTTTTCCGAGTTGGAAATTCAGCCCGGCGAAACGGATATTTACCCTTTTTCTACGCTTACCGACAAGTTGCCCGAAAAACAAATTCCTTGTTATCTTACCTACACTAACGAAGAAACGCACAAAATTATAAGGGAGAATTTACACCGTTCGCCGTTATACGCGGGCGTAATTCACGGTACGGGGCCAAGGTACTGCCCGTCTATCGAAGACAAGGTGGTAAGGTTTGCCGACAAAGAACGGCATCAACTTTTTTTAGAGCCCGAAGGCGCCGATACCAACGAGATTTACGTTCAGGGAATGTCTACTTCGTTACCGCACGACGTTCAAAGAAAAATGTATCGTACGGTTAAGGGGCTAGAAAACTGCAAGATTATGCGTTACGCTTATGCCATAGAGTACGATTGTATAGATTCGTTAGACTTGTACCCTACCCTAGAATTTAAAAAGATAGAAAACGTTTATTGCGCCGGGCAGATTAACGGCACCAGCGGTTACGAAGAAGCAGGCGGTCAGGGGCTTATCGCAGGGCTTAACGCTTCGCTAAAACTTAGGGGACTAAAACCGTTTACGCTGTCTAGAAGCGACGGGTACTTGGGCGTTTTAATAGACGACCTTACGACCAAAGGTACAAACGAACCATACCGTATGATGACTTCTCGCGCAGAGTACAGAATTTTGCTTAGGCAAGACAATCCCGATTTAAGGCTTACCGAAAAGGTAGAGTACACGGGAATTTTAAGCCGAGAAAGATTAGACAGGTACCGTAAAAGAGTAGAAGAATATAATACGGCTACCGCAGAAATGAAAAAGACGGTAAAGCCGAAAGAGAGTGAAAGGCTTTTAGAAAAATACGGATACGAAAAAGTGAACACCGCTTTGTCGTACGGAGATTTAATTAGGCGCGGAATAAGTATTAAAGATATTAAAAACGAGTTTAACGCTTTTGACGGAATTTCTAATGCCATACTAGACACGGTAGAAACCGACGCTAAATACGAAGGGTACTTAAAAAAGGGTTTAGAGCAGATAGAAAAAGCAAAAAAACTAGAAGAACGTCGGTTACCGAGAGATTTAGATTATAACGATATTAAGGGGTTAAGGTTAGAAGCCAGACAAAAATTAAACAAAATTCGCCCCGAAAACTTAGGTCAGGCAGGAAGAATTTCCGGTGTTTCGCCGGCAGACATATCCGTTTTGATGGTGTATTTGAAAAAATAATTAAGGCTTTTTAAAAGAAAAACAGCCTTCAAAAAAGTTAAAAATATTTAATATAAAGAAGCGCCGACCTGTGTTTAGCACAAGTCGGCGCATATATTTTTAAGTCAGTCTGTAAGCCGAGTTCTGTCGTGTACGGTCATTTATCTACGAATAACGTTACCG
>CAYYYD010000020.1:0-25459 GCA_964475885.1 uncultured Christensenella sp. | reverse complement strand
ACAAAGACTGTACGGAATGTAACAAACATTTCGATAATGACGGTGTAGAAATAACAGATTTAACGATACAAGCAGGGCATAAGTTCGGTGCTTGGCAGACAGAAGTCTCTGCAACCTGTACTACTGACGGTGTAAAAGCACACAAAGATTGTACGGAATGTAACAAGCATTTTGATAACGACGGTGTAGAAATAACAGATTTAACGATACAAGCAGGGCATAAGTTCGGTGCTTGGCAGACAGAAGTCTCTGCAACCTGTACTACTGACGGTGTAAAAGCACACAAAGATTGTACGGAATGTAACAAGCATTTTGATAACGACGGTGTAGAAATAACCGACTTAACCATACAAGCAGGGCATAAGTTCGGTGCTTGGCAGACAGAAGTCTCTGCAACCTGTACTACTGACGGTGTAAAAGCACACAAAGATTGTACGGAATGTAACAAGCATTTTGATAACGACGGTGTAGAAATAACCGACTTAACCATACAAGCAGGGCATAAGTTCGGTGCTTGGCAATCGGAAGTTTCTGCTACTTGCACTACCGACGGTGTAAAAGCACATAAAGATTGTACGGAATGTAACAAGCATTTTGATAACGACGGTGTAGAAATAACCGACTTAACCATACAAGCAGGGCATAAGTTCGGTGCTTGGCAATCGGAAGTTTCTGCAACCTGCACCACCGACGGCGTAAAGGCGCATAAAGATTGTACGGAATGTAACAAACATTTCGATAACGACGGGGTAGAAATAACCGACTTAACAATACAAGCAGGTCATAAGTTCGGCGATTGGGTGGCAGAAGTGCCTGCAACTTGTATCGACGGAACAAAAGGATACAAACAGTGTTTGATATGTGAAGATTTTTTTGACGCTAACGATAACAAGTTAGAAAGTTTAATTTTGCCTGCAAGTCAAGGACATAATTTTGGTGCGTGGGTAGACGAAATAGATAAAACTTGCACTACCGACGGGGTAAAGGGACATAAAGATTGTTCGGTATGCAACAAGCATTTTGACAGTGAAGGAAATATTATTGCAGACATAATTATACAGGCAGGTCATACTTATGGTGCTTGGCAATCGGAAGTACCTGCCACCTGTACGACTGACGGCGTAAAGGCACACAAAGACTGTACGGAATGTAACAAGCATTTCGATAACGACGGGGTAGAAATAACCGACTTAACGATACAAGCAGGGCATAATTATGTAAACAATATATGTACGGGTTGTGGAAAGGAATATTATAGCGAAGGTATAAGTTTTAGAAAACTTGGCGGTGATGGTGACGCCACACCGTATAAAAAAGGTTCTTATTTGGTTAAGAATGGTAATTTTAAAGGAACAGACCTTGTTATACCTTCTACATTCGAAGGGTTACCTGTTTCTAATGTAAACGACGAAAGTTTTTCGGATTTAAAAAATTTAATGACGGTAACATTGCCCGATACTATTATTTCGTTCGGGAGCAATGCGTTTAAGGGGTGCGACAATCTTGTTTACAACGAGTACGGAAACGCTAAGTATTTAGGTACTTTAACCAATCCGTATTTTGTATTGGTTAAAGTTAATTCGACCGATATTACAAATTGCACCATACATTCAGACTGCAAACTGATAGCAAGTTCAGCGTTCGAAGGTTGTGCAGGTTTAAATGCCGTAAATTTCCCCGAAGGCTTAACCAGAATGGGATTTGACGCGTTCAACGGTTGTACGGGTTTGACAAGTGTAACAATTCCCGATAGCGTTGAGTATATATACAGTGGTGCGTTCAGAGATTGTACAAGTTTGATAACGGTAGAAATAGGCAACGGTTTAACCGTTTTATCGTATTTATTTGACGGTTGTACGAATTTAACAACCGTAACGATAGGTAACAGTAAAACTAAAATCGGCGCTTATGCGTTCAGAGATTGTACAAGTTTAACATCGGTAATAATCGGTAAAAACTTAATTTCCGACACAGGAGTTTATCTGAGCGAAAACGCGTTCAAAGGTTGTACGGGTTTGACTAGTATTGTTATTCCTGACAACGTAGTAACGATTGGCTTCGATGCGTTTACCGATTGCACTAATTTAGAAAGCATTGTATTGGGTAGTAAAATTCAATGGATAAACGACGACTTTACAAACTGTACTAGTTTTACGACTTTATACTATAAAGGAACGGAAAGCGATTGGAGTAGCGTAAACGCCACTTATAATGTGCCTTCCACCGTTACGAAATATTATTATAGCGAAAGCGAGCCGACGGAAGCAGGCAACTATTGGCATTACGATACCGAAGGTAACGTTGTAAAATGGATATAGGTAACTAAAAACCTTTAACTTAATAAAAACAAAAAAAGACCGATTGCGGTCTTTTTTTTGCGTATAGGCGGTATTCGTAAAAACCGAATGCAAAAAAGTTCGTCAAAGGGTAAACCAACGGGGTATTGACTTAAAAAAATTAAGGCGCGGTATAGACGGTTTATATGCTAAACGCTTTTAAAAAGCGTATTGCGTGTGGCGGACGAAAAAGGATTTTGGGTTTTTTTACAAAAATTTCAAAGTATAATCTGGTAAATATTACGAGTTTTATTGACTTTTAGCGAAATTGTTAGTAAAATAATATATAAGATTTTGTTTGGAGAATATCGATGAAGCGTATATCTAAATTTTTTGTTAATATACTTGCGGTTGTAATGCTTGTATTCGCAACGATTTCTATGTCGGCTTGCGCCGACGTCGTAACGCTGGAAGTAACTTTACAGGTTTACAACGTTTCGGAATCTAAAATGTACGAAGAAGACGAAGTTAAACTTGTTATAGATTTACAGCGTCACTTGGCGCCCAAAACGGTTAATGCCATTATCGACTACGTAAACGACGGGTATTATAACGACACGGTCTTCTATTTATTCGAAGGCAATACCGCACAAATTATGGTAGGCGATTACAAGTTTGACGGAACAACCGTAACTCAAAACACCATTAAACCGCAACTCGAAGGCGAATTCGAGTACGGTTCTACAAAGGGTTCTAACCTAGTAAACGACGAAGGGTATATAGGTTTGTGGCGTTCTTGGTATGCGCAAGACGAAGGCGGTTACACTTATAAGGCTTCTAACGGAATGGATTCGGGGCGTTCTAACATTTATATTCCGCTAAACGATACGCTTTCCGACTACGACGGATATTTCTGCGTGTTCGGTACAATCGACTACACGATAGAGTCAAACGATACGGGCGTAAACGCGGTTGGCAAAGTCTTGTCCGATTACAGCACCACGTACGTTGTTTATTATACGGGCGAATACGATACGACTAAACCCGACGAAAATTTCGGGTTGCAGTTCCACTGCGTAACCGCCGACGATTACGACGATATGACGGATGCCGAAAAAGACGAAATTTTCGTTGCCAAAGGCGACCAGTACGTTCAGTACAATATGTTTAAAATCAAAGTGCCCAATTATACACCCGACGGAAAGTCGAGCGCAATGATAAAGAGCGCAAAAATAAAATAACGGATATTTAACGATAAATGCCGTAATTCGTTTGTCAGCGAGTTACGGCATTTTTTTACGGTATTAAAATTTAGGTCGGCGTTGCAAACGACTAAACCTTTTTAAGGTTGGAAATAAGCCGTCCGTTCATTTCGAACGTAAGGTAGTCTACGGTGTACCTGTTTGTTTTTAACGGTAAAATTATACCCACTTCTTCGGGCGAACGGAAAAATGGCGGTGGCATAACGCCGATATAATTGCCTAAATATCCGCCTAGTTTGTCGGCGTTGTTTTTTACGTTTTCCGTAACGTAATCGTCTATGCTTCCGCCGACCAAAAGTTCTTCTAAAAAGGCGTAGGGCAAAACTTTTGCAGGCAGGCGGTTTGCCGAAAAGTTTTCCGACCGAGTAATGTCTTTTTTTATTTGCGTTATGCCGTCTTCCGAAACCGCCCACGTAATAGTTAAACGGTGTTTTGCAATATCTAAAAACTTGTGAACGGTCGTTATAACATCGGTTATATCGAAGTCGTTACAATACTTTTTTAATACAGGGTTAATCTTTTTTGAAATATCGTACACGAACACGGCGGTCGCGCTTCCCCTAAGCCCCACGGCGATAAAGTTTTTTACGCGTTCGATTTGTACGGACTCTACCGCAAAGTCAACCGATTCCGAATAAAAGTCGGCGGTCGTTTCCAGCGAAAGTTTGTAGCAACCGTCCGAAAAGCAGGTAACCACGCAGTTGTCGAATTTTTTTTGGGCGATAACCTTAAAATTAAGTCGGTATGGCGCAGGCGAATAACCTATTAAATAACCGCCTTTCATATCGGTAAGCGTAACCGCATTAGGGGGATGAGCCAAAAACTCTTTATTTAGCACGAAGTTAAACGGCGTGCAGTTCGACGACAACGGCAAAATTTCTATAAACGGCGAATCGCATTCTACGTTTAAGTGTTTTACGGTGTTTTGAATGGTTCCCATATATATGCCGTTTATTTTAAGAGCCAAGCAACCCGTTCCTGTAAAATAATAATACATAACATTAAAAGGTATGTATATTTTTTTTGTATTATGTCAATAACCGTAAAAACCGAAAGGGGGGCGTAAAATGGAAAAGTTGTACGGTTATAACGCAAACGACGTTTACGGGCTTATGGCTTTGTTAAAAGAAAAAAAGAACAAGAGTTTGTCGGACGTTTTTAGGGAGTATTCGGCAAAAAGCGGAAAGTCGGAAGGCACTGTAAGAAACGTTTATTACGGGGTTATAAAAAGCATAAACTCCGACAAAGAGTTGTTAGAAAAGTTCGGCTTGTCTGAAATTAAAGTCAATTCGCCTAAAACTTTTAGCGATACGGACGAAAGGCAACTTGTAAAAAAGATATTAGAATTAAAAAAACAGGGGTATTCGGTAAGACGCGCGGTAACGACCGTTGCAAACGGAAACGCAAAACTTGCGCTTAGGTACCAAAACAAGTACAGAAACGTTCTGTCTAAAAAGCCTAAACTGGTTTCCGACGTAGTAGCAGAGTTGGGCGATACTTCGCTATCGACGGCGAGAACAACGGCAAACGTTTCGGAATTTCAGATGCAAAAACTAAAAAAAGAAATAAACGGATTGGTAGAAAGAATTTCCGAAAGCCTTAGAAAAGAAAACGAAAAATTAAAAAAACGAGTGGGCGACCTACAAATAGAAAATCTGCGTTTAAAAAGCCTGTTGTATAACTCGCAAAGCGTTAAGTCGGGCAAGAATATTTATTTTAATCGTTACGACGACGTGTAAACGACAAGTCTAAAAAAAATTTCGGTTGCGCCGTATTTTTTGTTGACAAGTCGTGTTTACGGTTCTATAATATAATTGCAACCGAAAAGGTTGCAATTAAAGGAAGAGTTATGAAGTTGTCGTCAAAAACACACTACGGGCTAAACGCCTGTTATATTTTGGGCAAGAATTATCCCGACAATCCCGTATCGGCATCTTATTTAGAAGGGTGCTTGTCGGTATCCGGCAAGTATTTAGAAAAGATTATGCGAATGCTTTCTAAACGCCAAATAGTATGCGCAAGCAGGGGTGCCACGGGCGGATATTTCTTAAAAAGAAGTCCCGACCGTATAACTGTGGGAGAGATAGTTCGCGCACTGGAAGACGACATAGAAATAGTAGAGTGCGTTAAAAACGACGGGAAATGCAAATGCTGTCCGACAAGCGTAGTATGGAAAAAACTTTTTAACGGCATTAACGAAATTTTAGATTCTATGACGGTAGAGCAAATGCTTAACGGAGAATTGCAATAGGTAAGGAGAACTAATGAAAGCGGTATATTTTGACCACGCGGCGACAACGCCGGTAGACGAACAGGTTTTTGAAAAGATGAAGCCGTATTTTACCCGAGTTTTCGGCAACGCCAACAGCCAGCACGCTTACGGGCGCGAAGCGGTAAAGGTGGTAGACGAAGCAAGGGATACCATTGCGGGGTTTATTAACTGTAAGCCCAGCGAACTGTATTTTACTTCGGGCGGAACGGAAAGCGATAACTGGGCGCTTAGGGGTATTGCAAGCGCTTATAAAGAAAAGGGCAACCATATTATAATAAGTCCGATAGAGCACGCGGCGATGATTGTTACCGCCAAGGCGCTTACCAAACAAGGGTTTAAGGTCGACTATATGAAGGTCGACGAGTTCGGGTTTGTAGACCTAGAACACTTAAAAAGCATTATGACCGACAAGACTATTCTTGTTTGCTGTATGTATGCCAACAACGAAGTCGGTACCATAGAACCTATAAAAGAAATCGCTAAAATTTCGCACGAGCACGGCGCACTCTGTTTTACAGATTGCGTTCAGGCGGCGGGCGTAGTTAAACTAGACGTAAAAGATTTGGGTGTAGATTTAATGAGTATGAGTTCTCATAAAATTTATGGACCCAAAGGCGTGGGCGCGTTGTACGTTAAAAACGGCGTAAAAATAGACAGCATAATTTCCGGCGGACATCAAGAAAGAACCAAGCGTGGCGGAACCACCAATGTCGCAGGTATCGTAGGGTTTAGCGAAGCGTTTAAAATAGCCGTCAGAGATATGGACAAAAACTTTAAGTACGTAAGTTCTTTAAGGGACAGGTTTATAGACAGAGTTCTAAACGAAATTCCGTACGTAAAACTTAACGGACCGAGAGAGAACAGGTTGCCGGCAAACGCCGATTTTTCGTTTAAGTTTATAGAAGGCGAATCTATACTGTTCAGTTTAGACTTGGCAGGCATAATGGTGTCGTCGGGTTCGGCTTGCTCGTCCGGTTCGTTAGAACCGTCGCACGTGCTGTTGGCGTTGGGCGTACCCGAAGGCTTGGCGCACGGTTCTATAAGGTTTACGTTCGGCAAACATAACACGGTAGAAGAAGTGGATTATGCAGTAGACGTTTTAAAAGACGCAGTAGCAAGATTAAGAGAAATGTCACCGCTATTTAAAATTCAAGGAGATATAAAAAATGTATAACGAAAAGGTATTAGAAGTATTTAAAAACCCCAAAAACGTAGGCGAAATAGAAAACGCAGACGGCGTAGGTCTTGTAGGTAACGAGACTTGTGGGGATATTATGCAGATATTTTTGAAGATAGAAAACGATATAATCGTAGACGCTAAGTTCAAAACCTTCGGTTGTGCGGCGGCTATCGCTACAAGTTCTACCGCCACCGAAATGATAAAGGGTATGTCGGTAGACCAAGCGTTAGAAGTTACCAATAAAAAGGTCGTAGAAACGTTGGGCGGACTTCCCGCTCAAAAAATACACTGTTCGGTTTTAGCCGAAGAAGCCATAAAAAAAGCCATAGAAGACTACAAGTCTAAAAAATAAAAACAGTAAAACAAATACGGTAAAAAAGGCGTACGTACTTAGTCGGTACACACGCCTTTTTGTTTTTTTAGTATTCTTTTCTTCCGCATAAATAGTCTATGCTCATGTCAAAAAAGTCAGCACATATAGAAAAGAAGGCATCGTTGCTTTCGTATATTATTTAGTGCATCGTTTAACGAGTTTAAGGGTTTTTGCATAAACCGACAAAATTTTCGCATACTACTTATAAAACAAAGGAGAGTATTATGAACGATAAATTTTTATTCGGTATAATTTTGGGTATGTTGGGCGGTGCGGTAATCGTTACCAATTCCGTTAAGGCGAGAAATATGATTAAGCAGGGGCAAGAACAGATTGTAGACAAAGCCAAAGAAATGCAAAACTCGTCTAAAAAAACAAAAAAGCAATAATAAAAGCAAGGTCGAAAATTCGGCCTTGCTTTTATCTTTTTACAAACTCTTTTCCCGTAATTAAATAGTTTATCGAAACGTTAAAGTATTTCGACATATCTAATAAAAGTTCTAACGACGGTTGCCTTTTACCGTTTTCGTAATAAGACAAACTTTCCCTAGAAATATTTAAGTCTATTGCAACCCTTTGTTGCGACAGATTTTTTGTTTTTCTAATTTTTTTTAACCCAATCATATTTTTTCCTTGACAATATTGTAACAATTTGTTATATTAAATATGTAACAATATGTTACACTTTTCTGCAAACCGAGAGTTTCGGTTACTTTTAAGCGTAAAAATAAGTATTTTTAAAAGGATATTGACTGTTTTAATTTATATGGTAGAATAAAAATAAGGATAGTTTTTATCCGTTTTAATAAGGAGAAGAAAAATGAAAAAGACAGCGATTATATTTTTAAGTATGATGTGTTTTGTTTTTTCTGCAATCGGGCTTACCGCTTGCGGTCAAGAACACGAGCACGACTTAAAAAAGGTTAGCGAAGTATCGGCGACCTGTTCGGCAGAAGGCAACACCGCGTACTATGTTTGCGAATGCGGAAAGTATTTTTCCAACGCAGAAGGCGTAAACGAAATAGAAAAAGATTCTTGGATAACGCCCGCAACGGGGCATAGTTTACAAAGAGTTTCCGCTACTAGCCCGACCTGCACTACGTTAGGTAACGTCGAGTATTATTACTGCGCTTGTGGAAAGTATTTTTCCGACGCCGAAGGGACTAACGAAATTTTAGAAAATTCTTGGAATATTCCTATGGTTGCGCACAGTTACGATTCCGAACCGACCTACCAAGTAGAAGACGGAAAGGCTTACGAGATAAGGGGTTGCAGTTGTTCGAAAGTGCAAAAGACGGAAGTCGAAGGGGCGATTATCGTTAATAGCACCGAAACGGTACAACAAGCCCTTGACCAAGCGACGGAAAATAACATTATTGTTTTAGACGACGCTAATTACGACGTTTTGTATTTAAGGAAAAACACTAATTCTACACTTGTTGCCGACGACGGTAACTGGGCAGGTGGCGGACACACATACGCAAGGACTATCAGTAACTTAAAAATAATTTCTTGTAGCGGTGCGGTCGTAAAGCAGATTAAGGCAGAAGTAGGTCAGTACACGCCGAGCGGTGTACAACACTCTAATTCTGCTACCGAACCGTATTTGACGTTGCGTTTAACCTTGAATAATTTAACTTTGGTAAACTTGAATTTCGAGTTGGAAAACGACGACGTAGCCGTAGACGTTTTATACAAAAATTCTAAGGTAGACGGGTTAAATATTATAGGTTGTAGGTTTGTCGATAAAGACGCTTCTTCTACAATCGCTAGCGGAAACAGAATTTTAAACGCCGACCAGCAGGGCTTAGAGAATTGCGTAAAGAACGTAGTCGTAAGTCGTTGCTACGCTAAAGATTTACATCAGGCAATTAAAATCAATTGTCTAGAAAACATAACAATAAGCAACAACACGTTTGTAGGCATAAAGGCGCATACGATTATTTTTAGCGGTGGTAGTGCTTCTAATCTTAATAAGAGCGGTAAAATAGAAATTACCGATAACAGAGTAACTCAGTCTATGGGCGAAAGGTTTATAAGGGCAACCTGCGTATCCGACAACGCGGAAATCATTGTTAAAAACAACACAATCGTGTCGGGTATTCCTATGGGAAGCGACGAAGACGTGGTAAAAATTACGGACGTTTCCGAAAAAGCAACCGTTACCATAGACAATTCTAACTCTTGGAACGGCAAAACGGTTACTGTAGACACAATTACGACCGACTAAAACATATAAACATTTATTAAATTCCGCGCGGTATTTTAAAACCGCGTGGAATTTTGTTGTAAAAAAAAGGAAATTGTGTTAAAATAAATTCGTGGACAGATATTTGTGTTTAGACATAGGGGACAAGCGGATAGGCATTGCCGTTTCCGACCCGTTTAATACCTATGCGTTGCCGGTAGAAACTTATCACAGAAAAAACCTTAAAACCGATTTGCAAAAAATCGCCCTGTACGTTAAAGAAAAATGCGCCACGGTCGTCGTATGCGGGCTTCCCGTAAACTTTGACGGAACGCCGTCCGTTCAAACTCAAAAGGCAAAATTTTTTATCGACAGGTTAAGCCAAACGATAAGCGCGAAAATCGTTGCGGTAGACGAACGGTGTTCTACCGTAGAAGCCGAAGATATTTTAATAGAGCAAAACAAGTCGAGAGAAGAGCGTAAAAGCGTTATAGACAGTCTTGCTTCGGCCACGATACTAAACGGATATTTAAACCAGATAAATAAAAACAAAAAAAAGTAACAAAATAAAGATTATAAGGAGTATTATTTATGAGCGATACGGAAAAGAAACACTGTCACGAAGACTGCGATTGCGGTTGCGAGCACGACCACGAACACTGCGACCACGAAGGTTGCGATTGCGGTTGCGAAGACGAAGATATTGTAACCCTAACTATGGACAACGGCAAGTCTTACGATTTTTATTCTGACGGAACAATCGAGTATAAAGGCAAGTACTATTGTGCGTTCGAACCCGCCGAAGAAGTAGAAGGCTTAGACGAAGGCGACGTAGTTATTTTCGAACTAAGTGGCGACGACGAAGAAACCGCCGAACTTATTCCCGTAGAAGACGAAGCGATTTTAGACGCGGTCTTTCAGGAATTTTGCAGAATTTTCGAAGAAGAAGAAATGGCTGAAGAAGCCGAAAGTTTAGAAGACTAAAAATTCAAAAACAGTTAAAAACTTAAATAAAAGGCGTTTTTTTTTGTAAAAATGCCTTTTATTTTGTTGCATTAAACAGGGGTTTTATGCTAATATAAATAAGCAAAAATTCGCACCCGTGCGGTTTAAGGGCTTTCGTGTTATCCGAAAATCTACTTTTAATCGGAAATGTTGCCCTAAAAAAAGACGGCGGGGAGGAAGAAACGGAGGATTTTATTATGGCAGTTATCACAATGAAACAACTTCTGGAAACAGGGGTACACTTCGGTCACCAGACAAGACGCTGGAACCCGAAAATGAAAAAGTACATCTACGGCGAAAGAAACGGTATTCATATCGTTAACTTAGAACAGACCGTAGACCTTATCGAAAACGATGTTTATCCTTTTGTAGTAAACGAAGTTAAAAAGGGCAAGTCGGTTTTATTCGTAGGTACTAAAAAGCAAGCGCAAGACGCTATTAAAGAAGAAGCAGAGCGTTGCGGTCAGTACTATATCAATTCCAGATGGTTGGGCGGTACTCTTACCAACTTTAAGACCATCAGGTCCAGAATAGACAGACTTAACAAATTAACCAATATGGAAAAGATGGGCGAGTTCGACCTTCTTCCTAAAAAAGAAGTTATGAAACTTAAAGCCGAAATGGAAAAGTTAGAAACAAACCTTGGCGGTATCAAGGATATGAGAACTCTTCCCGGCATTATGTTTATAGTTGACCCCGACCACGAAGACATCGCCGTATTAGAAGCAAGAAAACTTCACATTCCGATTGTCGCTATTACCGACACCAACTGCGACCCCGACGTTGTAGACCACGTTATTCCCGGTAACGACGACGCTATCAGGGCTGTAAAACTTATCGCATCGGTTATAGCAGACGCAGTAATCGAAGCAAATCAGGGCGAACAGATAGAAGAAACCGAAGAAGCGGTTGCAGAAACCGTAGAAGAAGAAAAAGCAGAATAATAGGGGGATAATAGAATTATGTTCACAAGTCAAGACGTAATGGAACTCCGCAAAAAGACGGGCGCAGGCGTTGCAGATTGCAAAAAGGCGCTTACCGAAACTGACGGAGATATGGAAAAGGCAATCGACTTTTTAAGGGAAAAGGGTATTGCTACCGCCGCTAAAAAGGCTTCTAGAATTGCCGCAGAAGGTATTGTAGACGCAAAAATTTCCGGTAACGTCGGCGTTTTGGTAGAAGTAAACTGCGAAACAGACTTCGTTGCCAACGGCGACCAATACAAGGCTTTCGTTTCTGATGTTGCAGACTACGTTGTAGAAAACAATGTTAAAGACATAGAAGAATTGGTTTCGGCAAAAAGCGAAGCGACCATCGCCGCTACCGCAAAAATCGGCGAAAAAATCGCTATTCGTCGTTTTGCTAAATTCACCGCAGAAAACGGTATTGTAGAAAGTTATATCCACATGGGCGGTAAAGTAGGCGTATTGGTAGAAATCGAAGGTTGCGGTTGCGAAAAAGCAAAAGAACTCGCTCATGATGTAGCATTGCAAATCGCTGCAGGCAAGCCCGCTTATTTATGCCCGAGCGAAGTTCCGGCAGAAGTTATCGAAAAAGAAAAAGAAATTCTTCTTGCTCAAATCGAAAACGACCCCAAACTCGCAAGCAAGCCCGATATGGTTAAGGCTAAAATGGTAGAAGGCAAAATCAACAAGTATTACGACGAAAACTGCTTAATTAAGCAGGCGTTCGTAAAAGACCCTTCTCTTACCATCGAAAAGGTTGTAGAAGCGGTTTCTAAGGAAATGGGCAAAGACCTTAAAATTAAAAGATTCGTTCGTTTCGAAATGGGCGAAGGTTTAGAAAAGAAGGCAGACAATTTCGCAGAAGAAGTTGCCGCTCAAATGAAAAAATAATTGCGTTTATATGCGTAAAAAAAGAACTTGGATAATTCGTCCAAGTCCTTTTTTTAATATTTTTCGGGTTATCGCATAAGTTTTTATTAAAACTTAAAAAACGATGCGGGTAGCGTTAAAACAAGATTTACAAAATATGGGCGTTATATTTAAATATGTTATAGACAAAACGCCAAAAAAGGTATATAATAGAAAAGACAAAAACATTGCGTGGGGGTGTAAAAATGCAAAATGCTAAATATAAAAGAGTTCTTATAAAACTATCGGGCGAAGCGCTTGCGGGCGAAAAGGGTAACGGTATCGACCAAAAGACGCTAGACGCCATTACCGACCAAATTATTCAGGTCAAAAACTTGGGCGTGGAAATAGGCATTGTCGTCGGTGGCGGAAACTTCTGGCGCGGACGTCAGGGCACCGAAATGGACAGGTCGACCGCAGACCATATGGGTATGCTTGCAACGGTTATTAACGCGCTGGGTATTCAAGACGCGCTAGAAAGAAAGGGCGTTCCTACCAGAGTACAAACGGCTTTAACCATAACCAGGGTTGCCGAACCGTACATTTTAAGAAAGGCATTGTCGCATTTAGACGCAGGCAAGATTGTAATTTTCGCTTGCGGAACGGGTAACCCCTATTTTACTACCGATACTGCGGCCGCTTTACGTGCGGCAGAAATAGGCGCGGAAATGCTGTTACTTGCCAAAAATGTAGACGGCATTTACGATTCTGACCCTAAGGTAAACAAAAACGCAAAAAAATTATCGGCTATTTCTTACAAAGATTTTATCGCGCAAGGCTTAAAGGCAATGGATACGACGGCTATAACCATTTGTATGGAAAACAAAATTCCCGTTCTTGCATTCGGCTTGTTCGAAGAAAACGCATTGCTCCGTTCGGTCTGCGGTGAAGAAATAGGCACGGTTATAAGATAAGTAATTTTAAGGAGAATTTTTATGGGTATAGAAAACGAACAATACGAAGTCGTTATGATGGAAACTATGGAAAAAACCGAAAAGACGCTTTCGGTTTTGGCTTCCGACTACGCAACAATTCGCGCTGGCAGGGCAAATCCGCATATTTTAGACAGGGTGTTAGTAGACTATTACGGGACGCCTACGCCCATTAACCAAGTAGGTAACATTTCCGTATCGGAAGGCAGGTGCTTGGTAATTTCCCCGTGGGACGCTTCTATGCTAAAAGTAATAGAAAAGCAGTTGCTTGCCGATAACATTGGCATTACCCCCGCAAACGACGGTAAGGTTATAAGGCTTGTCTTTCCTATGCTGACCGAAGAAAGAAGAAAAGAATTGGTAAAGCAAACCAAAAAAATGGCAGAAGATTCTAAGGTTGCGATACGTAACGTTCGTCGCGACGCTATGGACGGCTTAAAGAAAATGAAAAACAACAAAGAACTTTCTGAAGACGAACACGCCGTTTGCGAAAAAGAAATAGACAAAGTTATATCCGACGCCATAGAAAAGGTAGATAAACTTTCGGCAGAAAAAGAAAAGGACATTTTAAGCGTATAATGGAAAACGCAAAACTTCCGCAACATATAGGCATTATAATGGACGGCAACGGCAGGTGGGCGGAAAGTCGTGGCAAAAAACGTTCTTACGGGCATAAACACGGTTCCGACAACGTAGAGCGTATCGTTTCGCACGCCTTCGAAAAGGGCGTTAGGGCGGTGTCTTTGTACGCTTTTTCGACAGAAAACTGGCAAAGACCTAAAGAAGAAGTCGACGAACTTATGCGACTTCTTTCGCATTATTTCAAAAAGTTTTTAACCACTTTCGTTAAACGTAAAATTCAGGTCAGAATTATGGGCGACGTTTCCGTTTTAACAGACAAACTTAAAACGGAAATTGCCGAAATTACTACAAAAACGGCAGGGTTTACCGAGCACGTTTTGTGCATAGGCATAAACTACGGCGGACGGCAAGAGATTGTTACCGCCGTTAATAAACTTATCGCTCAAAACAAACCTGTAACGGTAGAAGGTATTTCCGATAATCTTTATACGTCCGACTTGGGCGAGCCCGATTTAATTATAAGAACGGGCGGAGAATACCGTATATCCAACTTTATGCTTTTTCAGGGTGCGTACAGCGAACTGTATTTTACCGACGTGTTGTGGCCGGATTTTGACGAAGCGGAATTCGATAAAGCCGTAGTGTCTTTTTCGGGCAGAAAAAGAAGATTCGGCAAGGTGATATAATATGAAAATAAGGACTATAAGCGGTGCGTGTTTCGTAGCGTTGATTACGGGTTTCTTTTTGTTAAGAGAGTTCGTGCACCCCGCTGTTTTTCAAATTTTAATATGGTTTATGTGCGCTTGCGGTACGTACGAAGTGGTTAGGGCAACCAAGGGTTTTTCTACGCGATTTTTACGTATACTTGCGCTTATCGTAGGTATAGGCGTTATACCTTTGTACGTGGTTTTAGAGTATTTCTTTTCTATAAACGCCACGCTTATGGCGTTATGCGTTATTCTTTCGGCGTTTATAGTAGGGCTTGTTTATTCGCTGGCTAAATTTAAAGACGCAAATTATTTAGGAATTATAGCCTTAGTGTATCCGTCTATACTGTTGCTTGCGATGGCTTCGGCAAATTGTTTAGAAAACAATTCTTTTATAGCGCTTTTGCTTGTTTTTGTAATTTCGCCGTTTACCGACACTATGGCATACCTTGTCGGTATGGTGTACAACAAAATAAGAAAAGGTCAGGCAAAAAAACTTTGCCCGAATTTAAGCCCCAAAAAAACCGTTGCCGGTGCGATTGGCGGACTTGTCGGCGGAGCGGTCGGCTCGGTTTTGGTGTACTTTGTTTTTAACCTTAAAACGGCGTTAAACATTCACTTTTTAGTGTTTGCCTGCATCGGAATAGTGGCAAGCGTTTTAACGCAAGCGGGCGACCTTTTCGAAAGTTTTATAAAGCGTCGCGTCGGCATAAAAGATATGGGCAAAATTATGCCCGGACACGGCGGAGTAATGGACAGAATAGACGGAATAAGTTTTGCAAGTCTGTTTATTTATATAGTTTTTTTGGTATTATAAAATGAAAAAGATTGCGCTAATCGGCAGTACGGGTTCTATAGGACGGCAGGTGTTAAACGTCGTAAGGGACAACCCCGATAAATTTGAAATTGTATCGCTTGCGGGTGGAAATTCTCGCGAGCGTTTTTTAGAACAGGTAAAAGAGTTTAAGCCTAGGGTGGCGACTTTAATAGAAGAATGTCAAACAAAAGATTACCCTAACACGGAATTTTATTTCGGAGAAAACGCTTATACGCAGGCTATCGTTTCCGAAGCCGACGTCGTGGTGGTATCGCTTGTAGGATTTACGGGTATAATAGCAGTACTCGACGCAATTAAAAAGGGTAAAAACATAGCGCTTGCAAACAAAGAAAGCCTTGTCGTCGGCGGTGAACTGGTTACTAAGTCGGCAAAAGAAAAGGGCGTTTCTATCGTTCCTATCGACAGCGAACATTCGGCTATATGGCAGGCGTTAAATTTCGATTTTAACAAGCCGTTCAAAAAACTTATACTTACCGCAAGTGGCGGAGCGTTTAGAGATTTAACCAAAGAACAGTTAAAACACGTTACCGTGGCAGACGCTTTAAAACACCCTAACTGGAATATGGGCAGTAAAATTACCGTCGATTGTGCGACTATGGTAAACAAGGCGTTCGAGATTATAGAAGCCAAATGGCTTTATAATACAAGTTTCGATAAAATAGACGTAATAATTCATAGGGAAAGTATCATACATTCTATGGTAGAGTTTAACGACAATTCGGTAATAGCGCAAATGTCTTACCCTAGTATGGAACTTCCCATTCAAATTGCGCTGGGTTACCCCCAACGGTTTAAGTCTAGCGTAGACAGTTTAGATTTTTCTAAAATTAAAAGTCTTACGTTTAGTACGCCCGACAAAGAATTGTACCCGTGTTTCGAATTGGTAAAAGAATGTGCGGTAAAAGGCGGTACGTACACGGCGGTTATAAACGGCGCAAACGACACGGCGGTAGACTTGTTTTTGAAAGGCAAAATAAAATATAGCGATATTTACGTAGCGTTAAAAAACGCAGTCGATACGTTTGACGGCGTTTACGACGGCAGTTACCAAAGTCTGTTTAACGCAAACGAATTCGGCGTAAATTCTGTAAAAAATAAATTCGGAGTATAATGACTAATAATCTTTTGGCAAGTTTTTCGGAAATAGCATCTTACGTGGGGTATATCCTGCTGGCGGTACTCGTTTTGCTGGTTATGATAACGGTGCACGAGTTCGGGCATTACGTTACGGGCAAAATTTTTAAGTTCGGCATAGACGAGTTTGCTATCGGTTTCGGCCCGAAAATATTTAGCAAGACAAGAAAGAGCGGAGAACTTTTTTCCGTACGCGCCTTTCCCGTAGGTGGATTTTGCGCTTTTAGGGGCGAAGACGAAGAAAGTAACGACCCGCAAGCGTTTAACAATAAAAAACCGTGGCAGAGAATAATAGTTTTAATTTCGGGCGCGCTGATGAACTATTTGCTTGCGGTTTTATTGATTGCGCTTATGTTCGGCATTTACGGGCAGACGTCTTTAATGACGGGTAAGGTTGCGCAAAACCCCGACTATACGGCGGAATACAGTTTTTGCGACAGAGACGTTATTTTAAAAGCCGACGGCAAAAACGTTTATCTTTTAACCGATATTATGAAAGCAACCCAAAACAGAAACAAAGACGATGTCGTAGAGTTTTGCGTTTTAAGGGACGGTAAGGTGCAATATGTAAACGTAAAACTCCGTGCTTCTACCGATTATTCTAATGTAGAAGACACTAAAAAACTTTACGACGCTTTGGGTATTTATTACGACGTAACGGAAACGGGCGAAATGACCGACGGCGGTATGTATTCTACGGGCGTAAGGTTCGGTTTTTTTCTGACCTTGGCAAGAAGTTTAGAGTATTCGGTTAAACTTGCCGGAACGGTTTTTACCGTTCTCGGCGAACTGATTACCGGTGCCTTGGGTATAAAGTCGGTCGGCGGAACGGTTACGACGCTTACGGTTACCGCCCAAGCGATTAAAATAGGCGGATTCAGGTATCTGTTAAATGTGGCGTCGCTTATAGGCGTAAACCTTGCCGTGTTTAATTTGTTGCCCTTTCCTGCGCTGGACGGTTCGAGAGTAGTGTTTACTTTAATAGAATGGATAAGAAAAAAGCCCGTAAACCGCAGGGTAGAAGGTTTAATTCATTCGGTAGGGCTGGTAATACTGCTTGTGTTTGCGGTGTTTGTTGATTTACAGCAGTGCTTTTAGTAAAATATAACTAAAAATTATACTGATATTAAAGATTACTATTAAAAAATTTTTGCGACTTTTATTTTTTTGTGATACAATAAACAAGAAAAAAAGAATAGTAATTTATTCGGAGGATAAAACTATGGCAATTAAAAACGCATATCTATTAGACTTGTTGGAAAGAACCAAAAAAAGAAACGCTAACGAGCCGGAATTTATTCAGGCAGTTACCGAAGTGTTCACTTCCTTAGAACCCGTTATCGAAAAAAGGCAAGACCTTGTCGACGCAGGTGTTTTAGAAAGAATAGTAGAACCCGAAAGGCAGATTATTTTTAGAGTTCCGTGGGTAGACGATAAGGGCGTAACGCACGTCAACAGGGGTTTTAGAGTTCAATTCAACTCCGCTATCGGACCTTACAAGGGCGGTATAAGACTTCACCCGTCGGTATATTTAGGAATTATTAAGTTCTTAGGCTTCGAACAGGTATTTAAAAACTCGCTTACAACCCTTCCTATGGGCGGTGCGAAAGGCGGTTCGGACTTTGACCCCAAGGGTAAATCGGACGGAGAAATTATGAGATTCTGCCAGAGTTTTATGACAGAACTTTATCGTCATATCGGCGCCGACCTAGATGTTCCCGCAGGCGATATAGGTACGGGCGCAAGGGAAATAGGCTATATGTTCGGTCAGTATAAAAGGCTTGCCAACGAATTCGTAGGAGTATTGACGGGCAAGGGCTTGTCTTACGGCGGTTCGCTTGCAAGAACCCAGGCAACCGGCTACGGCTTGTGCTACTTTACGCACGAAATGTTAAAGGCAAACGGTATGAGTTTCGACGGTAAAACCGTTTTGGTTTCCGGCTCGGGCAATGTTGCCATTTACGCTTGCGAAAAGGCAACCGAATACGGCGCTAAGGTAGTTGCAATGTCCGACAGCAACGGTTACGTATACGATAAAGACGGTATAGATTTAGCTGTCGTAAAACAGATTAAAGAAGTAGAAAGAAAAAGAATCAGCGAATACGTTAAGTACCGCAAGAACGCCGAATACCACGAAGGTTGCAAAGGTATTTGGACTATACCTTGCGACATCGCTCTTCCTTGCGCAACCCAAAACGAAATTGACGGCGAAAGCGCAAAGATTCTTGCTAAAAACGGCTGTAAGGTAGTTTCCGAAGGCGCTAATATGCCTTCTACTCCCGAAGCGATAGATACCTATTTCGAAAACGGTATGTTATACGGACCCGCAAAGGCGGCAAACGCCGGCGGTGTTGCGACCAGCGGTTTGGAAATGAGCCAGAACTCTATGAGATATTCTTGGACTTTCGAAGAAGTAGACCAAAAACTTCATAACATTATGATAAGCATATTTAAGGCTTGCGACGAAGCGTCTAAGACTTACGGTATGCCCGGCAACTATATGGCAGGCGCTAACATAGCGGGCTTTATTAAGGTTGCCGAAGCCATGAAAGCGCAAGGAAACGTTTAATAAAAAAACAAAAAAAATACAATGCCGTTGCTATTGCAACGGCATTTTTTTTCTGCTAGTTGTTCGGGTTGTTAAGGCAGTTGCAACTTGTGGTAAGTAACGCCAAAAGCAAAAACAACTGCGTACAGTTTATCGTATTATTGTTAAGCAGTAAAAACAAAAGCGCAATAAGAGTAATATTGTTATTCATAAAAATCTCCTATACTTAAAATTTCGCCTTTTTTTTATATTATGCGTGTAAATACGAAAAAATTCACAGTTAAATCTCCTGTAAAATATATGTACACTTATTATATGTTTTAAAGGAGAATAAAATGAAAGAAATCTTGCTGGACAGAAAACTTCAAACGATGGTAAAAGAGTACGTTCCGAGCGGAGAAATTTTAGACGACTTGGTTTGCTTTTTTACGATGTTTTCCGACTACACAAGGCTAAGAATCATATCGTCGCTGGCGGTAAGCGAAATGTGCGTGTCCGATTTGTCTACGTTACTAAAACTTAATCAGACAACCGTTTCGCACCAGTTAAGGCTTTTAAAAAATCTTAACGCCGTAAAAACCAAACGACAGGGGAAGGTCGTGTTTTATTCTTTAAGAAACGACCTTATCGCCGAAGTGTTACTTAAAGGGGTAGAGTATTTAGGCTATTAAATACTTGTAAAAAATCGTAAAATCGTATATAATACTCTATAAGTCAAGGAGAAGGCTTATGGGCGTGTTGCAAGACAAACTTAAATTGCTTCCCGACAGTCCGGGCGTTTACGTTATGCTAAATAAAAACGGCGTGGTTATTTACGTGGGTAAAGCCAAAAACCTTAAAAACAGGGTAAGGCAATACTTTTTTAACAGCGTAAAAACGCGTAAGGTTATGGCAATGGTGTCTAACGTTGCCGACTTTTATTATGTAATCGCACCCAGCGAAATAGACGCTTTGTCGCTAGAAAACAACCTTATTAAAAAGTATAAACCAAGATACAATATATTGCTTAAAGACGACAAAACGTACCCGTACTTAAAGGTTGACCTAAAAGAACCCTTCCCCGTATTCAGAATAACCCGTCGCATAAAAAAAGACGGGGCAAAATATTTCGGTCCGTACATGGGCGGAATAAACGTTTCGGGTGTTTTAGAAACACTTAACCTGCTTTACGGTATTCGCCCTTGCACAAAAACGCTTAATTTAGATAAACGGTGTAAGCCTTGCCTTAACTACCACATAGGCAAATGTTCGGCGCCGTGTTCGGGTGCAATAAGTACCGAAGAATACTCTGCACGCGTTAAGTCTGCCATATCTTTTTTATCGGGCGACGTGGCGGACGCAGAAAAAATTCTTTCTAAAAAGATGACGGAGTTTGCCGAAAGAGAGCAGTTCGAAATTGCAATCAAGTATAAAGAAGCGCTAGCCGGTCTAGAAAAACTTAAACTTAAACGCATTACTTCGCTAAACAAATTTTTAAGCGCAGACATAATAGCCTACGCTTCTAACGGAATATATTCGGCGGTCAACGTGCTTATAGTAAGGCAGGGCAGAATGCTGGGCAGTAAAAACTTTTCGTTTGAAAGCGGAGCGCTTACGCACGGTGACGCATTGTCGGAGTTTGTTTCTAGATATTATAAGTCGGATAGCGAAATACCCGACGAAATTATAGTGGATACCGAACTTCCCGACGAGCAGACGCTTAAAACTTACGTTAAAAACCTTACGGGCAAAAGCGCGGAAATAATATGCGCAAAGCAGGGCGTACGCAAACAACTTGTAGATATGGCTGTCGCAAACGCCGACGAGCATTTGAATGTCGCCATAGACAAAATCAAGCATAAAGACGATATGACCGTTTCGGCTTGTCAAAAACTAAAAGAGATTTTATCGTTAAAAAATTTTCCGCACCGAATGGAATGTTACGATATATCTAACATTTCGGGCGTAGACAAGGTCGGAAGTATGGTCGTGTTTACCGACGGGCAGGCAGACAAGTCCGAGTACAGGCGTTTTAAAATCAAGACGTTCGAAGGCGCAGACGATTTTAGAAGTTTGCAAGAAGTGTTAGAAAGGCGTTTAGAACGCCTGAACACCGACCCCGAAAAGTTTCCTAAACCCGACCTTATAATAATAGACGGCGGTAAAGGGCAGTTGTCTTCGGTAGCCGAAATATTTAAAAAGTTTAACGTTACCGACATAGATTTAATATCGTTGGCAAAAAGAGAAGAAGAAATTTTTTTACCACGCACTTCGCAACCGGTGGTGCTTGACAAAACCGATTACGTACTTAAAATGCTTCAACGCATACGTGACGAAGCGCACAGGTTTGCAATTACCTATCACAGAGCTTTAAGGGGTAAGCGTTCGCTTTCTTCGGTGTTGGACGAAATAGAAGGGCTGGGCAAAAACAAAATTCGCAATCTTTTAGACGAGTTCAAAGACCTTGGCGGAATAATTTTTGCCACCGAAGAGCAACTTAAACAAGTAGACGGCATAGGCGACGCTATGGCAAAACGCATTATTCAAAAACTTACGGAAGAAGGATTAAAATGAAATACAAACTTTTTATCGC
This sequence comes from uncultured Christensenella sp., assembly GCA_964475885.1. Taxonomy (GTDB): domain Bacteria; phylum Bacillota; class Clostridia; order Christensenellales; family Borkfalkiaceae; genus UBA1259. Next base: position 3,716 of record CAYYYD010000020.1, on the reverse strand, counting down.
AGACTTCGACGGAACGCTGGGCAACGTACCCGACTACATTGCCCCCGAAACGGTCGAAGCCATAAAAGACTATCAAAAAAAGGGCGGAATATTTTCTATAATTACGGGCAGGTCGTATTCTTCGATTAGCGGAATATGTCGTAAGTACGACATTCCTTGCGTCGTCGCTTCTTTTCAGGGGGCAAGAATTACCGATTTAAGCACGGGCAAAGAACTTTTTTCGGGCGGTATTCAACCCGAAAAAGCGGTGAAGGTAATAAAAGAAATTTTACCGTACGGGTATTCGGTCGTCGCTTGGGCAGGCGATACCCTGTATTACCGAGAAGACAGTTTTTATTCGGATTTATACACCAAAAAGTTAGAGCAGGCAAGTTTTGTAAAATCCGACGACATAACCGAAACGCTTATAAGTTCGGGTAAACCCGTAGGTAAAATTTGCATTATTTGTCCCGAAGCCGAAAAAGACGCGTTTTGCAAATTGCTTTCTAAAAAGTATAAGGGGCAATATATCGTAAACAGCGGAGCAAGTCGTTTAATAGAAATTATTCACCCCGACCTTAACAAAGGATACGCCGTAAAAAAAATAGCTGAGTATTACGGTGTTTCGTTAAAAGAAGTGTTGACCGTAGGCGATTCTACAAACGATATGGAATTGATTGACGGCGAGTGGCACGGCGTTGCGGTGGGCGACGCAAAAGAAGAGTTAAAGGCGGTTGCCAAAGAAATAACGGTAGATTATAAAGATAAACCGGTTAAAGTGCTTTTAGAAAAATACGCATAACAGAGAGATACATATGGAAGAAAAAATAACTATAACAGCAGAAGAAGAAAAAGAGTTTCCGCTTGTCGTGTTGCGTGGCAGAGTGTTGTTACCCAAAACGCTTTTGAATTTCGACGTGGGCAGACCGCAGTCGGTAAAGGCGATAGATGTGGCGTCTAAAAACCGTTCGATAATATTTATCGCTTCGCAAAAAAACGCGTTTATAGATTCGCCTAAAAAGGGCGACGTGTACAAAACGGGAACGCTTTGCAAAATAAAACAGATTTTAAAACTTCCCGGCGGAACGATGAAAGTTTCGGTCGAAGCGTTTTCGCGTGCGAAAATTGTTGAAATTAAAGAAAACGAAGGGCTTTTTACCGTTAGCGGAGTGCTTGCGCCGTACGTTACCACGGTTACCGACACCGAAGAAGAAGCGTACCTGCGGTTGGCTAAACAATCGTTTTTAGAATATGCTATTTTAGATAAACGCATTACCAAAGAAATGGTAACGCAGATAAACGGTATTTCCGATTCTAACGAGTTTATAGACAATGCGTTAAGCGTCGTTCCGTTTAAAGAAGCGGAAATTCAGCGTATTTTAGAGATTGATTTTACCGAGCAAAGGCTTATAGAATTTGAAAAACTTTTCTTAAAAGAAACAGAAATATTAAAAATAGAACGCGACGTTTCGGGCAAGGTAAAAGAAAGCATAGACAAAAGTCAAAGAGAGTATTATTTAAGGGAACAGTTAAAGGCAATTCATACCGAACTCGGCGACGACGAAGACGAAAAGTCTGCGATATTAGAACGCATTAAACAAAAGAATTTACCCAAAGACACCGAAGAAAAAGTTTTAAAAGAACTTGACCGCCTAGACAAGGTAAACCCGTCTTCGCCCGATTATTCGGTAATACTTAATTATTTAGATTGGATTATAGACTTACCGTTTACCATTTCTACCCAAGACAATACCGACTTAAAAAAAGCCAAAGAAATTTTAGATAAAGACCACTTCGGGCTAGACAAGGTAAAAGAAAGAATAGTAGAATACCTTGCGGTACTTAAACTTACCAAGCAGATTAAAGGCCCTATTTTATGTTTCGTAGGTCCGCCCGGCGTGGGCAAGACTTCGGTTGCCACGTCTATCGCTCGCGCGCTTAACAGAAACTTTGTAAGAATGAGTTTGGGCGGAGTTAAAGACGAAGCCGAAATAAGGGGGCACCGAAAAACTTACGTAGGCGCAATGCCGGGGCGTATCGTTTACGGGTTAAAGACGGCAGGCTCTAACAACCCCGTATTTTTGCTTGACGAAATAGACAAACTTTCGTCGGATATTCACGGCGACCCCGCAAGCGCGCTTTTAGAAGTGTTAGACCCCGAGCAGAACACGACGTTTAGAGACAGGTATTTAGAAGTGCCGTTCGACCTTTCTAAGGTTATGTTTATAACTACGGCAAATTCGGTAGACACCATACCGTACCCGTTGTTAGACAGAATGGAAATAATAGAACTTCACGGTTATACGACCGAAGAAAAATTGCAGATAGCAAAACGCTACCTTATTCCTAAACAGTTAAAGGCTAACGGGCTTAGTGCCAAAAACTTAAAGATTACCGACGGCGCGCTATTAAATATTATCGAAGGTTACACAAGGGAAGCCGGCGTAAGAAATTTAGAGCGAGAGATTGCAAGCGTTATAAGAAAGGTCGCAACCCGTTTTGCCGAAGACGAAGAAACGCCCAAGCAAAAGGTAGAAGGCAAAGACGTTTCGAATTATTTGGGTATAGTAAAATACCCAAAACAGTCGGCGTTAGAAAAAGACGAAATAGGCGCTTGCACGGGCTTGGCGTGGACGAGCGTCGGCGGAACGACTTTAACCATAGAAGTCGGCTTAATGCAGGGTAAGGGCGAAATATTGCTTACGGGTAAACTAGGCGACGTTATGAAAGAGTCGGCAAGAACGGCTTTATCGTATATACGTTCTAACGCGCAAAAGTTCGGTATATCGCCCGAGATTTTCGAAAAGACGGACATACACGTTCACGTGCCCGAAGGCGCAACTCCGAAAGACGGCCCCAGCGCAGGCATTACCATGGCAACGGCAATGCTTTCGGCTTTTACCAAAAAGACCGTTAAAAAGACTGTCGCAATGACGGGCGAAATAACGCTAAGGGGTAAGGTTCTTGCGATTGGCGGACTAAAAGAAAAGGCGCTTGCAGGGTACAGAGACGGCGTTGAAAAGATAATAATCCCCAAAGCCAACCAAAAAGATTTAGTCGAAATTCCGCAAGAGATTAGAAACAAAATACAGTTCGTCGCCGTAGAGCAGGTAGAAGAAGTATTTAAACAAGCAATAAATTTTTAGGATGTAAAAAATGAACGTAACGAAAGCAGAATTTATTACAAGTGTGGCAAGTTGCGATAAGTTTTATAAAACCGACAAACCGATTATCGCCGTCGCAGGCAAGTCTAATGTCGGCAAAAGTTCGCTTATCAATATGCTGGCAGGCAGAAAAAAACTTGCAAAAACTTCGGTAACGCCGGGCAGAACCAGACTTATAAATTACTTCGATTTCGGCGAGTTCGTGCTTGCCGATTTGCCGGGGTACGGCTACGCAAAGGTAAGTAAAGAAGAAAAGAAAAAGTGGGCGACTTTATTAGAAACTTTTTTGGCTACGCAAAAAATTACGCTGTTGATTTCTTTGGTAGACATTCGCCACAAGCCGACCGAAGACGATAAAATTATGGTAAACTACCTTTATCATTACGCCATTCCGTTTGTTTTGGTGGCAACCAAGTCCGACAAACTGGGCAAAACCAAAATAAAGCCTGCGCTAAAAGATATTTCTGCCGAACTTAGGGTGGGCATAGACGACATAACGGCGTCGTCTAGCCAGACGGGTGCCGGTAAACAAGAAATTTTAAAACTTATAGAAACGGCTATAAGCGTAAAAGA
>CAYYYD010000019.1:0-26956 GCA_964475885.1 uncultured Christensenella sp. | reverse complement strand
ACCGACTTGTCGTTAAAAGCAGGCGATATTTTAAGAAAGAAAAATTAAAAAAGACCTATTGGCACAATTATATTTTAGCAAATAAACTATCCTTGGCGCTTTGCATTATGGATAGTTTTATTTTTCCTTTTTTGTTGTCGTTTTCTTCTTTGAATAATAGTTGGCGATTGCCAATTTTTGACGTTTTCTGGCTTCGGGTGTTTTTGCTTTTACATAACCGCTTTTCTTTTTTGTTGAATTAAAAAACATTCTCGTTTACCCCTACACTTATTTCTGTTTCAAAATCGCAATTTTCTGCATATGCTTGTAACTGATTTATCAGTTGTGTACTCGGTTTGTATTTTTGCTTAATGATATAAATATCTTTTATTCGGTGTAAAGGTATAGCCTTTATTATCTTATTGGTTATATCGAATATAATGCAATAGTTTGTTTGGTCATACAAATAACCGTAATAATATCCAAAAGCAAATGTTTTGTACCGTTCCCCTGTTTCTTTGTCTTTAAAATGCAAAATTTGATGTGTTTGACAGGCGTCAGAAAAAATTGCTAGTTCCATATCGAATGTTAATATTTCTCTTTTGTATTGCGGTAAACGAGTATATTCGTTCAAAAGCCCACGGATATAAACAGGGGTTTCTTGTGCCGTTATAAGTGTTTCGCTCGTTTTTATTTCGTCATAAGTGGTTATTACGTTTTTTGTCGGTCTAATCCAGATATATTCATCCAAAACATTTAATTCTTCGTCATCGAAATATACTCTATCAATAACTGTATTGACGGCGTTATATATATTTTCGCTATCTTCTCGGTTGTATTCGTTTTTTAGAATATCTTCAATCGCATTACGTCTTGCTTTTCTAACTTCCACAAGTGTTGGAATAAGTTTATTAAGTAATGAATTTTTATTGGCTTTTCCGTTCTTTCGTATAAGTCCGAAGCGCAACGCATCGTTTTCTAATATGTTTGCCACAAATGACGATACTTTTATCTTAATTAATTTTGACATATGACACTGCTCCTTTTAATAGATTATACAAAGTGTCTACCCATAAATCAAGTAATTTGCGTAAAAACATATTAAATTGTCTACTCTATAACGCTGAACAGGGGGGATAATTATTTTTAATAACCGCTTTTATTGATTGTTAAACTATGTTATAATAAAGTAGCAAGGAAAGTTAAGCGCGCAATTTTCCTTGACTAATTATAAAGGAGATAATATAATATGAGCATAATAGGTTTTTTATTTAAACCTAAAAAAGAGATGGCTAACCCGAACACTAAATACGTTCGTATGGGTAAATATACGATAACTTCACATGCACAGAATAGAACTGTCCAACCGGATAAAAATTTAAGAAAAACTGATATGGTTTTTAATTTGTTTGGTTGTTCTAAAAATTCAAAAATATATACACATAAAGATGGTACTAAACAGTATGACCGCTTAAATCGTAAAAATCAAACGATAACATTTATTACAGCAGACAAACATCGTGTAAAAACGATACGTAAATATCATAAAAGTAACGAAAAAAAAGAAATAAAAAAATTTAACAGTAGGTGAATTTAATATGTTCGGAAAGAAAAAACAAAAAAACTTTATACCTGTAAAATTAACCGATAAATCAGTTGATTTTATTAAATCTGTAATTATACCCGAGTTGAATATAAAAACGCCTATCACCACGAAAGAAATTTGCGACATTGAAGATTGGGTTTACGATTTGGAAAGTATGCAATACGACGAAGAAGGTAACGAGATTAATCTAGATAAAATTGCAAAAGAAAAATTGTTAAAAGCACAAGAATTATTGGCGGAACTTTCGAGCATTTGGGGTGGCGATAACACATATGAAGATTTAGACGATTTAAACAATAGACTTAATTTGAAGTAGTGTAACTTTTATTTAATTAAGGCACGCTATACATTAAAAAGAAAGTCGTGTGTTTTAAATTTGTAATTTTACGATAACTTATACAGTATCGTACTTAATAGTATAATTTACCATAATACATAAAGGACTAACGGAAATTCGTTAGTCCTTTATCGTTTGGGAATTTTTATTGGTAAAATCGGTTGTTTAAACGCTTTTGCTTTTGCGTTTTCTTTTATTCTTCAAAAAGGGTTACCAAAACTTTGGTTACCATTTCGCGCATAACGAAATAGTCGATATACTCGTGTTTGTCAAACACGTATTCGTGAGAAAACGACTGGACTATATTCATAGAAAAATGAATTTTTTCCATAACATTTTCTGTATTTACGTTTAGTGCGGAAAGCCTTTCGGCAATTTTTACGGTAATATTGTCTTCTAGTTCTATAAACTTAGAATTGACGGCTTCGTCGGTGCTTGCAAGCGAGTGCAACGCTTCGTGAATTTTGGTGTTGTTTTTATGAAGTTTTATGGTTTCGTCTATAAGTTTGGGTATAACTATTTTAAAATCTAACGGCGCTTTTAAACTGTCGAATATTTTTAAAACGGGGTCTACGACTTTTTCTATATAAATTTCTAAAACGCATATCAAAATATCTCTTTTATCCGAAAAATACCCGTATACTATCCCCGTAGAAACGCCCGCGCGTTTGGCTATTTCGGCAGTGTTGGTGCCGTAGTACCCGACTTCGGAAAAAAGTTGATACCCTGCGTTTATTATCTTGTTTTTTTTCTCTATCGACCGCTCTTGTTGCGGTTGTCTTACTTCGTTTTTCATATTTATATTATTGTATTATAATCTTACGAAAAAGTCAAGAGAAAAAAATTTTAAAAAAACCTGAAAAAAGTTTCACATTTTAGTTGACAACGCCGAATATAAATGATAATATAAATGCGAAATCTGAAATAAGTTTCACATTTATATCTAAGGAGAAAGAGTATGCCAATAGCATTAGCACCCATCGGACAAATTTTTAAGGTTTTAAAAGTATCTGCAGACGAAGAAACCAAAAGACATCTAGAAGACATAGGGCTAACAGTCAACGCCGAAATTCAGGTGTTATCTAAAAGCGGAAGAACAAGCATATGCTTGGTAAAAAATTCCAGACTTGCGCTAGACAGCAATCTTTCTATGAAGATTTTTGTGGCTTAAACATTACAAGTCGAAAGGAGAAAATCAATGAAGAAGTTAAGCGAATTTTCTATCGGAGAAACCGGCGTAATCGTAAAGGTCGACGGTGAACCCAGAATAAAGAGAAGGCTTTTCGATATGGGCGTTACGCCCGGCGCACAAGTTTATCTCAGAAAAAAAGCACCGCTCGGCGACCCTATCGAAGTAACGGTTAGGGGATACGAGCTGACTTTAAGAAAAACAGAAGCAGAAAACGTATTTACGGAGGTGAATTCTTAATGTTAAGATTTGCTTTGGCGGGTAACCCCAACTGCGGTAAGACGACGTTGTTTAACAATCTTACCGGTTCTACCGCCCACGTCGGCAACTGGCCGGGCGTTACGGTAGACAAAAGAGAAGGCACGTACAAAAAGTGTGCCGAACCTATTTCTATTATCGACCTTCCGGGTATATATTCTTTATCTCCGTATACCCCCGAAGAAGTTATATCCAGAAATTATATTTTAGAAGAAAAGCCCGATTGCGTAATAAACATCGTAGACGCAACCAACCTAGAAAGGAATTTATATCTTACCACACAGGTTTTAGAGATGGACGTTCCCGTCGTAATCGCGCTTAATATGATGGATATGCTAGAAAAACAGGGCGACAAAATCGACGCAAAAGAACTTGAAAAACGTTTAGGCGTTCCCGTCGTAAAAATTTCCGCATTAAAGTCTTCGGGGCTATTCGAGCTTATGGAAAGGGCTTACGAAACGAGCAAGGTAAAAAGACAGGGTAAAACCGTTTTAGAAGGTTGCGAAATTTCTCATCTTATAGGCGACGTTAAAATCGCGCTTGCTGGTCAGAATATAGAAAACCCCTTGTTCCACGCCATTAAACTTGTCGAGAACGACGAGATAGAAGTTAAAATGCACCCGAACACCATAAAAATGGTAGACGAGTTTAAAGAAACTTTTAACGACAAACTGTTCGGAACCGACTTCGAAGCGTTGGTCGCCGACGCAAGGTATAAGTACATATCTAAAAACTTTGTGCCTGTGTTACAAAAAAAGAATAAAGAACAGATTAAAATGACAAAGTCCGATAAGGCAGACAAAGTTCTTACCCATAAAATATGGGGTATTCCGATTTTCTTGGTAGTACTGTTTGCGATTTTCCATTTGACATTTTCAGAGAATTTGTTCTATCTGGGCTCGATATTCGATTTGCCTTCGCTAGAAGACTTAGGTCTTATGGTAGACGGAGAAGCAATTAACTACGGCGTAAGGTGGCTAGCCACTATTTACGACGGAGCGGTGTTCTCGCCGGGCGTAATTATTAACAATATTTGGAACGATATGATTGTCGGCGAATTGTTTGACTTGGTTAAAACGGGCGTAGAAGCAATAGGTATGGCCGATTGGGCGGTAGGGCTTATTAACGACGGTATTATAGAAGGTCTTTCTGCGGTACTTTCGTTCTTGCCCCCTATATTGGTATTGTTCTTGTTCTTCTCTATTTTAGAAGACTCCGGCTATATGGCGCGTATAGCGTTTATTTTGGACAGAATGTTCAGAAAGTTCGGTTTGTCCGGCAGGGCGTTCTTGCCGATGATTATGGGCTTCGGTTGTTCGGTTCCCGCAATGATTAACACCAGAACTCTTGCCGACGAAAAAGAAAAGACGGCAACGGTAAGGGTAATACCTTTCTTCTCTTGCGGAGCGAAGTTACCCATACTTACGGCGGTTGCAGGCGCAATCGTAGCGTATTTCGGGGTAGGTAGCGCAGACTTAATAACTTACGCAATGTATTTGTTGGGTATAGTTACCGCAATCGTAGCCGTTCTGTTAATGAGAAGCACCACGTTAAAAGGCGAAACTCCGCCGTTTATAATGGAACTTCCCGCTTACCACACACCGCAATTCAAAAACCTGATGGCGCACTTGTGGGATAAGACGAAACACTTTGTAAAAAAGGCATTTACCATTATACTTGCTTCTACCATTGTTATTTGGGTACTTACTCATTTCTCGTTTAACTGGAAATTCCTTGCCGACGAAGAAATTAACGACAGCATTCTTGCAGGCATAAGTATGTTGGTACAACCCATATTTACACCGCTCGGTTTTGGCAGTCAACTCGGACAGTACGGTTGGGTATTTATAGTAGCGGTCGTAGCGGGCTTAATAGCAAAAGAAAACGTAATAAGCACGTTTGCAACTCTCGGCGCTTGCTTGATTGCGGTCGCAGGGCTTGAATTTGGCGGTTTAGACATTGCGGCAGAAGAAGGCATAGACGCCGTTCAGGCAATGATACTAGCCACTGACATTACTATTCCCGCACTTATATCTTTCATCGCATTTAATATGACGACTATTCCGTGTTTTGCAGCAGTCGCTACAGCTAAGGGCGAACTTGCCGACAAAAAGACTTTCAGATGGACGATTGTATTCTGGCTTGCAACTTCTTATATAGTATCGGCTATGGTATACACAATCGGCACCGCTTGGTGGAGCGCGTTTATATGGGCAGTAGTTATTGCGGTAGTGGTTTGCGTAATCGTTATGAAAAACAAGGGTATGCTTTCCCGCAAAAAAGCGTAAGGCTATGGGACCTTTAGAAATAATACTGATAATCGCTTGCGCGTCTATCGTAATAGGCGTATCGGTTACCGCATACGTAAACAAAAAGAAAGGTAAATCTTCTTGCGATTGCGGTTGCGACTGTGCTAACTGTTGCGGTTGCGGAGCGAAAAAACAAAACGCAAAACCCCGTGAAGAACGGTAATCAGATATTTTCGTACGGCAAAGACTTTACCCTTAAAGCAGGGCAAAGTCTTTGTCTTACTTGACTAAAAAAATTAAAAGGGTTATTATATCGATAAGGCTTATAAAAAAACTTTGTTTATATTTTAACGCAAAAGGGGTATATTACTTATAAAAATTATGGAAACAAAATTCTCGGTTTCGGGTATGAGTTGTTCTAACTGTGCACTCGGTATAGAAAAAGGAATATCTAAACTAAACGGCGTAGAAAAAGTTACCGTTTCTTTAATGGGGAAAAGTATGGTAGTAACTTACGACGAAAATACTTTAACTTGCCAAGATATAATGCGCGCGGTAAACGGGCTGGGGTATCACGCCGAAATATTTAAAGAAAACGCTACGGTAAAAGACGATACGCAAAAACTTAAAAAGCGTTTTTTGTCGTCTTTAATAATTCTGTTACCGCTACTTTATTTTTCGGCAGGCGGTATGATAGGGCTTCCCGTACCCGACTATATAATAAACTATACCGTTCAGGCAGTGCTTTCGGGCGTGATAATAGCAATTAACTTTGTCTTTTATTCTAACGGAATAAAAGCCATAAAAAATCGTGTTCCCAATATGGATACGCTTGTGCTTTTAAGTTCGGCTTCGGCATATGTGTTTAGTCTTGTGGTTTTTGTTTTGCAATTATGCGGAACGATTTCCGACGCACACGTTTTTTTCGAAGCGTCGGCAATGGTGCTTACGCTGGTTACGCTGGGCAAATGGATAGAAGAAAAATCTAAAAAGAAAACGGGCGACGAAATAGAAAAGTTGTCGCGTATACTACCCGATTACGCAACCGTAATTATAAACGGCGTTCAGAAAACCGTAAAAATTTCCGAATTGAAGGTAGGGGACACGCTTATTTTTAAGGCAGGCGACCACGTTTCGGTAGACGGAATGGTGTTAGACGGGCTTGCCACACTAGACAAGTCGGTTATAACGGGCGAAAGTTTGCCCGTAGAAATTAAAAAAGACGATAAAATCACGTCTGGTTGTACGGTCGTTTCGGGCTACGTTACGGTAAAAGCCACCGAAGTCGGAAAGCAAACGCTGTTTCAAAAAATTATAGCGACGGTTAAAAGCGCAGGCGAATCTAAGGCGCCCGTTCAAAAACTTGCCGACAAGGTTTCGGGCGTTTTTGTCCCAGTCGTTTCGGTTATCGCTTTAATTACTCTTGTCGTATGGCTGATAATTTCGGGCGACGTGTACGCTTCGTTTAACTATTGCATAAGCGTGTTGGTCGTATCTTGCCCTTGTGCGTTGGGGCTTGCAACCCCCGTTGCCGTTATGGTAGTTTCGGGTAAGGGCGCAAGCCTGAACGTTTTGTATAAAGACGCTTCTGCCGTTCAAAACATTTACGGCGTAAACTGTGTTCTTTTAGATAAAACGGCAACCCTAACCGAAGGCAAACCGCATGTAATAAATTTTTACAATTATTCGGATTTTTCCGACGATAAGATTAAAAGTATATGCTCGGCGTTAGAAGGCAATTCTTCGCACCCGTTAGGTAATTGCGTGGTAAGTTTTTGCGGACAGACCGACGAGAAAGTTATAGATTATAATTACATCGTCGGAGCGGGCGTTGTCGGAAAAGTGGACGGTACCGACTACTATTTAGGAAACGCAAGCGGTTTACCCGAAAATTTAAAAGACCAAGCGCAAACGGAGTCGGGGTATACGCAACTGTTTTTGTCGGACGGCAAAAAGGTGTTGTGTTCGTTTTCGATAGCAGACAAATTAAAAAAAGACGCAAAGCGCGTGATACGTTATTTAAAATCTAAAAACATAACCGTCGCTATGATAACGGGCGATAATTATCAGGTCGCAAAAAAAATCGCCGACGAACTGGGCGGAATAGAGTTTGTAAGCGATGTATTACCGCAAGACAAATACGATATAGTTAACAAGTATATCGAGCAGGGTTATAAGGTTGCGTTTGTCGGCGACGGCGTAAACGACAGCCCTGCGTTGAAAGGCGCCGACGTGGGTATTGCCGTGGGTAGCGGAAGCGAAATTGCCATAGACAGCGCCGACGTAGTGCTTTTGGGTAGTAAAATAAGTCTTTTAAGCGACGCTTACGGACTAGGCAGGCACGCCTACAATATTATAAAGGGCAACCTGTTTTGGGCGTTCTTTTATAACGTTTTGGCAATTCCGGTCGCGTCGGGCGTATTTAGTTTTTTAGGGATTGTTTTAACGCCGGCAATAAGTTCGGTGTGTATGTGTTTAAGTTCGTTGTTCGTGGTAACCAACGCGTTAAGAATTAAAAATTATAAAAGCAGTATAAAAGGAGAAAACAATATGAAAGTGTATATCGAAGGTATGATGTGTAAGCATTGCGAAAAAAAAGTAATGGAAACGCTTACGGCAATCGACGGCGTAGAAGCCGTGCAAATCAATTTAAAGAAAAAGGTTGCGGAAATTTCGGGTAACCCCGACAAAGATAAAATCGTGTCGGAAATAAAAAACGCCGGATACGAAGTAACAAAAATTAAAGACTAAAATCGACAGACGCCTTTATTCGGGCGTCTTTTTTTGTAAAAAAATTTCCCTTGCCGATAAAAAATTGTGATTAAAACTTGAAAAAAAACACAATATATAGTAAAATAAATATGTATATTTAAAATTTCAAACAGATTCGGGAGAAAAAATGGCTAAGGGAAGTTATAAGGCAGAAGACATAAGTATACTAGAAGGGCTAGACGCGGTAAGAATGAGACCGGGTATGTACATAGGTACTACCAGCGTTCGCGGGCTTCATCATATCTTATGGGAAATAGTCGATAACGCCGTAGACGAAGTGGCAAACGGCTATGCCGACAAAATTCAGGTTAAACTTTATAAAGATGGTTCCGCTTCGGTAGAAGACAACGGCAGGGGTATTCCTACCGACATACATTCTAAGGCGGGTGTATCGGGCGTTCAGGTCGTATTTACTCAACTTCACGCAGGCGGTAAGTTCAATTCGGAAAATTACAGTTATTCGGGCGGACTTCACGGTGTAGGCGCTTCGGTTACCAACGCGCTTTCGGAATGGTTAAAGGTAGAAGTTTACAAAAACACCGTTTACAAAATGGAGTTTAAAAGTTATTTAGACGAAAAGACGGGCAAGGTAAAGTCGGGTATACCCGTCGCACCGCTTAAAGACACCAAAGAAAAGACCAAAAAGAAGGGTACGTTCGTAAGGTTTAAGCCCGACGCCACCGTTTTCGAAACGGTTAAGTTCAACCCCGAAACCATACTTAAAAAGTTAAAAGAACTTGCTTTTTTAAATAAGGGTTTAGAAATAGATTTTTACGACGAGAACACAGATTTTCATCGCGTGTATAAATACGACGGCGGTATAGTAGATTTTGTTAAATACTTAAACGAAGGCAAAACGGTGCTGTATTCCGAACCGCTTTACGCCGTTGCCGAAAAAGACGGTATAAAGGTAGAGTTCGCCGTTCAGCATACCGACGCGTACGTAGACAGTTTGTATTCTTACGTAAACAATATCCCCACGCCCGAAGGCGGTATGCACGAAACGGGGTTCAGGTCGGGGCTTACCAGAATTTTAAACGAGTACGCAAGAAAGCGTAACGTGTTAAAAGACAAAGACGACAACCTGTTCGGCGACGATTTTAAAGAAGGGCTTACGGCTATCGTTTCGGTTAAAATGCAAAACGTTCAGTTCGAAGGTCAAACCAAAACCAAACTGGGCAACCCCGAAGCGCGCCCCGTCGTAGAGTACGTTACCGTAAACGAATTAGAAAGGCTTATGTCCAACAAAAAACTGGGTAAGGTGTTCGACGTTATTATAGAAAAGGCTATGGGCGCCGCCAAAGTAAGGCTTGCCGCAAAAAAAGCCAAAGAAATAGCAAGGGCAACCAAAAGCATAGAGTCGCAAAATTTAGTAGGCAAGCTTGCGTCTTGTTCGGGCAGAAAACCCGAACTTAACGAATTGTTTATAGTAGAAGGCGACTCGGCAGGCGGTTCGGCCAAGCAGGCAAGGGTAAGGCAGTTTCAGGCAATATTACCCTTACGCGGTAAACCGTTAAACGTAGAAAAGAAAAAGATAGACCAAATTTTACAAAACGAAGAAATAAGAACGATTATATCTGCGCTCGGTACGGGTATAGGTTCTGAGTTCGATATAGAAAGCCTTAAATACCATAAGGTTATAATTTTGTCGGATGCCGACGTAGACGGAAGCCATATAAGGGCAATACTTCTTACCTTCTTTTTTAGGTATATGCGCGAACTCATAAGCGAAGGGCACGTGTATATAGGTATGCCACCCCTTTACAAGGTTTATAAAAACGGCGTAGAAGAGTATGCTTACGACGACAAAGAACTTCAACAAAAAATAGAAAAGGTCGGAAAGGGCTATTCTGTTCAGCGTTACAAAGGTCTTGGCGAAATGGACGCAAGCCAACTTTGGGACACTACGATGAACCCCGAAACGCGTTCTTTATGTCAAGTTACCATAGAAGACGGCGTAGAAGCCGACAAACTTATTTCCGTTTTAATGGGCGACGAAGTCGAACAGAGAAAGAAATATATTTTCGAGAACACCGATTTTAACAAGGTAGACTCGTTTGCAAAAATAAAACGTTCGTAATACGCAAAGGATACATTTATGGAAAAAGAAAAAGGATTGATTTTTAATTCTATCGACGACGTTCTTAAAAACTCTATGATTGCGTATGCCGAAGACGTTATTTTAGACAGGGCGCTTCCCAGGGTAGAAGACGGCTTAAAACCCGTTCAAAGAAGAATTTTATACGCAATGCACGAAATGGGGCTTACGCCCGACAAACCGCATAAAAAGTGCGCTAAAATCGTCGGCGAAGTTTTGGGTAAATACCACCCCCACGGCGACAGTTCGGTTTACGGCGCTTTGGTTCACCTTGCGCAGGAATTCAATATGCGCGAAAGGTTGGTAGACGGGCACGGCAACTTCGGTACGGTAGACGGCGACTCGGCGGCGGCTTACAGGTATACCGAAGCAAGGCTTGACGCATTGAGTTTAGAGCTTTTACGCGATATAGAAAAAGACACGGTAAAGTTTAATTTAAACTTCGACGATACTACTACCGAACCAGAAACATTACCGGGAAGATTTCCTAACCTTTTGGTAAACGGTGCGTCGGGTATTGCGGTAGGGCTTGCGACCAACATTCCCACGCACAACTTGGGCGAAGTAATAGACGGTACGGTTGCGTTTATAGACAACCCCAAAATAAGTTTAAAACAGATGATGAAGTATATCCCCGCGCCCGACTTTCCGACAGGCGGATATATTATCGCAGGGGAAGAATTAGAAGAAGCGTACAAGACGGGCAGGGGTAAAATTAAGGTCAGGGCAAGAGTTACCGTAGAAAAAGAGTCGGCAGATAAGCAAAGCCTTATTATATCCGAAATACCTTATCAGGTAAACAAGGCGGACTTGCTTAAAAAGATTTCCGATTTGCGCGAAAGCAAAAAAGAAATTTTGGGCGGTATTGCCGACGTTGTAGATGAGTCGGACAGAAACGGCATGCGCGCGGTTATTAAACTTAAAAAAGACGCCGACGCCAATACTATTTTAGCGTACCTGTATAAAAACACTATGCTAGAAAACACTTTCGGTATAAATATGGTGGCTATCGCCAACGGCAAACCTTGTCAGTTGGGGCTTTTAGATATTATATCTTATTATGTAAATTACCAGCGCGAAGTAATTTTAAACCGTTCTAAATACGAACTCGACAGGGCAAAAGAAAGGGCGCATATTTTAGAAGGTTTGATTATTGCCGTTAAAAACATAGACGAAGTAATTAAAATTATAAAGGGTGCGGAAAACACTTCCGACGCAAGGCAAAAATTAAGAGAAAGGTTTAAACTTTCGGAAGCGCAAGCCAACGCCATTTTAGATTTAAGACTTGCAAGACTTACCAAACTGGAAGTAACCAAACTAGAACAAGAACTTGCCGACCTTAAAAAACTTATTGCCGAACTTACGGCAATCGTTTCAAGCAAGGCACGTCAAATGGAACTTGTCAAAAAAGAAATGCTTGCCATTAAGAAAAAGTATTCTACCCCCAGACGAAGCCGTGTTATAGAAAGTACTGGCGAAGACTGTTCTTTAACCGAAACGGTAAAAGCGTTAAAACCGGTGGAAGATTACGTTGTGGCAATAACCAACGGTAAATTCTTTAAAAAGATGACCGAGCATAATTTCAATTCCAGCGAAAGAAAGGTAAAAGACAACGCTAACCCTGACGATTTTATAAAGACTTATTGTAGAATAAGAAGCGACCAAACGCTTTATGTCTTTACCGATTTAGGCAACGCGTTTAAGGTGAACATAGAAAATGCTTCGGAATGCAGGTTTAGGGACAAAGGCTTAAAACTTAACGAAGTTATGCCCGAAATTAAAAAAGACGAAAACCCCGTTGCTATGTTTTCGGTAGACGAAAAAGCCGAAAAGCAGGGCAGTCTTATTTTCGTTACCGCCGACGGGCTTATTAAAAAGAGCGAATGGAAAGATTATATTCTTACCAAAAACGTTTTTACCGCCATAAAACTGAAAGACGGCGACAGGGTGCTTTCGGTAGAAGAAGACAAGCCGGACACGACCATTGCGTTTATTACCGAAAGGGGTATTGCGCTTAATGTTTTAAAAGACGATTTACCCGTGCAGGGCAGAATTGCCGGCGGTGTTAAGGGAATTAACTTAAATAAGGGCGACGCCATCGTGTATACGGCGCAGGTCGACGAAGAAGGAGAATTTGTTATCGTTTCGGATACGGGGTACTATAAGCGCGTAATTTCCGCCGAAATCGAGCCCATGGTAAGAAACAGAAAGGGCATAAAGATTTGCGAATTGGGAAAGGTAAACAAAATAGTGTTTGCCGACCATGTAAAAGAAGCGTACGACGTAGTGGTCGTAGATAACTTCGGCGTGGCGTTTACGGTAAATACCGAAGAACTGTCTATCGAATCCAGAACGTCTAAAGGTAAAAACCTAAAAAATCAGCACAAAAAACGCTTGCCCGAAAAAGCGTTCAGGCTGTATTAAAAAATAAAAAAAGCAAAACAAAACCGCGCTTTTAACAACATTAAAAACGCGGTTTATAATTTATAGATTATTAAACGTTAAACCTAAACAGAACTACGTCGCCGTCTTTAATAACGTAGTCTTTGCCTTCCGAACGGACTTTGCCGTGCTCTTTTGCCGAGTTAAACGAGCCTAGTTCTACCAATACGTCGTAGTCGACAATTTCCGCACGGATAAAACCTTTTTCGAAATCGGTGTGAATTTTGCCTGCCGCCTGCGGTGCTTTGGTGCCTTGTTCTATCGTCCAAGCGCGAACTTCCTTTTCGCCGGCGGTAAGGTAGCTTAGCAACCCCAAAAGTCTGTAAGAAGTTTTAACCAACTTGTCTAAACCGCTTTCCGTTTCGCCCAGTTCGTTTAAAAACATTAAACGTTCTTCGTCGTCTAGCCCCGAAAGTTCTTCTTCTGTTTTGGCGCATATTACCATAGATTCGGCGTTTTCGTTTTTAGCGTAATCTAAAACTTTTTTGACAAGCGGTAATTCGCTTGCGTTTTTGCCCATATCTTTTTCGCCGATGTTGGCGGTGTATATTACGGGTTTTGCCGTTAGCAAGAACATAGAATTCATCAGTTCTTTTTCGTCGTCGTTACAGGTAAGCGTGCGCGCCGGCTTTAACGCATTTAAATGTTCGTACAGTTTGGTTAAAAATTCCGCTTCTAACTTATATTTTTTGTCGCCCGTTTTAGTCATATTAACGGCTTTGTCAAGACGCTTTTTTACAGACTCTACGTCCGAAAAAATAAGTTCGGTGTTTATCGTTTCTATGTCCCTAACGGGGTCTATGGTGTCGTCTACGTGCGTAATGTTTTCGTCTTCGAAACACCTGACCACGTGGACTATCGCGTCAGTTTCGCGAATGTTCGCAAGAAATTTATTGCCCAAACCTTCGCCTTTGCTTGCGCCTTTTACAAGACCTGCAATGTCAACGAATTCTACGACTGCGGGCGTAATTTTTTTCGTGTTGTAAAGTTTACCCAAAACTTCTAACCTTTCGTCGGGTACGGCTACTATGCCGACGTTGGGCTCTATCGTGCAGAACGGATAATTCGCACATTCGGCACCGGCTTTTGTTATTGCGTTAAACAACGTAGATTTACCTACGTTAGGAAGACCTACTACTCCTAGTTTCATTTTTTTCTCCAAAAAATTTTTTAACTTTAACTATTATAATTCAAAATTTAGAAAAATACAACTTTTTCCGTTGTGTTTTGTACAAATTTATGTTATTATATATACCACGGAGACAAAATATGGATTACAAAGGTTATATTGCACAAAAACTAGAAATAGACGGCATACCCGTTTCGACTTTATCCGATTACATAGAAGTTCCGCCCGATTCCGAAATGGGCGATTTTGCTTTGCCATGCTTTAAGCTGTCAAAAACTCTAAAAAAATCTCCCGTCGTTATTGCGGAAGAACTTAAATTAAAGTTTGTTTCCGACGGTAATTTTACACAAGTAAACGCGGTAAACGGCTATTTGAATTTTAAAATTAACCGCAACGATTTTTCGCGCGAACTTTTGAACGAAATTACGCAACAAAAAGATAGGTTCGGTTCTCAGAACTTGGGCGAAGGTAAAACCATTTGCATAGACTATTCTTCTATAAACATAGCAAAACCCTTTCATATCGGGCATTTATGTACTACGGTAATAGGTTCGGCGCTATGTAAAATATTTAGGTTTTTAGGGTATAAGGTAGTAGGCATAAACCATTTGGGCGACTACGGTACTCAGTTCGGCAAACTAATCGTCGCGTACAAGTTATGGAGTAGCGAAGAACAGGTTTTGTCGGGCAGGCTTAAAGAGTTGTCCAGAATTTACGTTAAATTCCACGACGAAGCGAAACTCGACCCCGAACTGGACAATCAAGCCAGACACTACTTCAAACTTATAGAAGACGGCGACGAAGAAAGCAACAAACTGTTCGAATTCTTTAAAAAGATTACGTTAGAAGAAGTAGACAAAATATACAAACTTTTAAAAGTCGATTTTGATTCTTACGCAGGCGAAAGTTTTTATAACGACAAGATGGGCGAAATCATAGACGAACTAAACCAAAAAGGCTTGCTAAAAAAATCGGACGGCGCTTCGGTCGTAGATTTAGAAGAATACGGTATGCCACCGTGTTTAATACTTAAATCAGACGGGTCTTCGCTTTATGCGACGCGCGACATAGCTGCCGCCGTTTACAGAAAAAGAACCTACGATTTTTACAAATGTCTTTATGTCGTGGCGTATCAGCAGAATTTGCACTTTAAACAGTTCTTTAAGGTTATAGAGTTAATGGGTAAAGACTGGGCTAAAGACTTGGTTCACGTTGCCTACGGTATGGTTTCGTTAGAGTCGGGTGCAATGAGTACGCGTGGCGGTAACGTTGTTTTACTTGAAGACGTAATTTCAAAAACCATAGAAAAGGCGTACAAGGTTATAGAAGAAAAGAACCCCGACCTAAAAGACAAACAAAAAATAGCGCAGACGGTAGGCACGGGCGCGGTAATATTCAGTACCCTTTGCAACAACAAAATTAAAGACATAGTGTTCAGTTACGACAGGGTATTGTCGTTCGAAGGCGAAACATGTCCGTACGTGTTATATACGGTAGCGCGTTGCAATAGCGTTCTTTCTAAAAACGGCGAGCCGAAAGATTATACCGACGTAGAACTTTTACCCGAAGAATACGATGTAATAAAAGAATTGGGAAGATTTAAAAACGTAGTTAAGTCTGCGGGGGAAAAGTACGAACCTTCGTTAATTACGCGTTATACGTTAGACTTGTCGGCAAGTTTCAATAAATTTTATTTTGCTTGTAAAATCGGTTGCGAAGACCAAAACCTTAAAAACTTCCGCTTGCAAATTACAAGCGCCGTTAAAACGGTTTTGACCAATGCGTTAAACCTTTTGGGCATAGACACCGTAGAGGAAATGTAATGCAAAAAGCCGTTATATTCGACCTAGACGGAACGCTTATACATTCTTTACCGGATATAACCGAAAATCTTAATATTATGTTAAGGCATTTCGGTTTCGATACGGTAACGCTAGAAAAAACAAAACAGATAATCGGTCGTGGGGCGCGAAACCTTGTAAAAGACGCAATAGGTTGCCCCGTTTCCGACCGAGATTTAGACGTTTATTTAAATTATTATAATTTTCATTATACAAATTCTCAAAACAAACTTACGGCTTTGTTTAACGGAATTGCCGAACTTTTAACTCAATTAAAAAAAAGGGGTTATCTTATTGCTATTTGCACCAACAAACCCCAACAGACCACAGACAAAATTTACAAACAATTTCTAACAGAATTTAACTTTGACGCGGTATTCGGCGAAACGCCCGACTGCCCCGTAAAACCGGACAAAAAAAGCGTTATGCGAGTGCTTGATTTTTTAAAGGTTTCGCCACAAAACGCCTACTTTGTCGGCGATATGCAAACCGACTATTTGTCGGCGGTCAATTCCGGTTGTAAGCCCGTTTGCGTTTTATGGGGTTACGGGGAAAGGGCTAAACTCAGTGAGTTGGGGTGTTCTGTATTTGCCGAAACGCCTTTAGACGTGTTGCGTATTATCGAACAAAATTCCGTAGTTATTTAATTTCGTTTATTAAAAGGGGTAACGTTTTGCAAAATTTTTACCGTGTTATAATAGTCGGCGGTGGCGCTTCGGGTGTGTTTTCCGCATTAGAACTGACCGACGGAAAAAACGGGTTTAGCGGAGCTGACATTCTTATTTTAGAAAAGAACGACAGGCTTTTAAAAAAACTCGTGGTAACGGGCAACGGTCAGGGCAATATTTCTAACGCAGACATTTCCGCACGAAACTATTACGGCGACAAAGAGTTTATAAACTGTTTTCTGTCGTCTTTAAAAACGAACGACGTGTCGGAATATTTTTATCGCTTAGGCATAAAAACGGTAACCGACGGCGTCGGCAGAATTTACCCTTTGTCTAAACAGGCTTCGGCAGTGTCGGATATTTTACGCGCGCACCTAGACAAACGCGGTGTAAACGTAAAGTTAAACGGCAGTGTAACATCGGTGCGAAAAACGGGCAATCTGTTTACCGTAAAAACAAACGCCGAAACTTATAGCGCCGAAAACGTTATTCTGGCGGTCGGCGGTTGCGTAGGTAAACAGTTCGGCACCGACGGAAGTTCGTACGTTTTGGCAGAGAATTTCGGGCATAAAAAAACAGATTTGTTTCCGTCGCTGGTACAAATTAAAACCGAACGCGAAAAGATACGCGGACTTAAAGGCTTAAAAGAATACGTAAAGGTTACGGCATACGACGGGGAAACGCCCTTAAAGTCTGCCGTGGGCGACCTGCTTTTTACCGATTACGGGGTGTCGGGTTCGGCGGTGTTTCAGGTATCGGGGCGTGTAACCGACGCAAAAAAGCCGTGGCTTAACATAGAGTTTTTGCCCGACCTAAGCGAACAAGAAGTTTTAGAAATACTAAAAAACGCTCGGCAAAATTCGCCCGTATATAATGAAAACGCACTTTCGGGCATAATAAATAAAAGAATAGGTCTAGCCGTTATTAAAACGGTTAAAGATAAAAACATATATTCGCTTGCGTCCGCGCTTAAATCGTTTAGGTTAAGGGTAGAAGGAAGCGCGGGGTTCGACAATGCTCAGGTTACCAAGGGCGGTATATCCGTAAGCGACATAACGCCGACAACCTTTGAAAGCAGGTTGGTAAAAAACCTTTATATGGCAGGCGAAATGCTTGACGTAGACGGGGATTGCGGTGGGTATAATCTTACATTTGCGTTCGTATCGGGAATAATTTGCGCTAAGGCGATAAAAACAGACAAAGGAGAGTAGAAATGAAAGAATTTAAAAAGTTTACGGTAGAAGAACTGAGAGAGTTTAAGTTGGCCGCTTTAAGGGAAATAGGCAGGCAAATAGGCGTAAGGGCGTCTGCTTCTAAGCAAAAAGAACCCCTTATAGCAGATATACTTGCCGTTCAGAACGGCACGTTAGAACCGGTCGAACCCAGTAAAATAGGCGCTCCGCCCAAGGGTGGCATAGACGTTTCGGCTTATTACAAGACGTACGAAGAAAGGCAGTATCCGTACAATTCGGTAGACTACAAGTTTAGCGACAGCGCAACCGAAAACACGTTTATTACCGAAGGCGTTTTAGAACAGCCTGCTTCCGGCTACGGATTTTTGCGTGCAAGCAATTACGAAAATTCCGACGGAGACGTGTTTATTACCGCGCAAAACATAAGAAAATACAATCTGCGCGTCGGCGACAAGGTTAAGTGCTACGCAAGAATGCAAAAGGTCGGTCAAGCGCCTGCCTTTCAGTCGGCAATAGAAATAAACGATTTAAATCCCGAACTGTTTTTAACCAGAAAAAATTTCGACGACTTGGTTCCCTGCTATCCTACAAGACGTATACAATTGGAAACGGCAAGCAATAAAGAAGATTTGTCTATCAGATGTATGGACTTGTTTGCGCCGTTGGGTATGGGGCAAAGGGGTTTAATAGTCGCTCCGCCAAAAACGGGCAAAACCACGCTGTTAAAAAAGATTGCGCAGGCGATAGAAGAAAACCATAAAGACGTAAAACTTATTATTCTACTTATAGACGAACGCCCCGAAGAAGTTACCGACATAAAGCGTTCGGTAAACGCCGAAGTCGTTTTTTCTACTTTCGACGAAAATCCCACGCACCACGTTCGCGCTTCGGAATTGGTAATTAAAAGGGCGCAACGCCTTGTGGAAGTAGGGCAAGACGTAGTTATTTTAATGGACTCTATAACCAGACTCGCTCGCGCTTACAACGCTACCAAAGAGTCGTCGGGCAGAACGCTTTCGGGCGGTATAGACCCTATGGCGCTAGTAGGACCCAAACGCTTTTTCGGTTCTGCCAGAAACATAGAAAACGGCGGAAGCCTTACCATTTTGTCTACCGCGCTTGTAGAAACGGGAAGCCGTATGGACGACGTTATTTACGAAGAGTTTAAGGGTACGGGTAATATGGAAATTCATCTTTCTAAGGAACTTTCGGAAAAGAGAATTTTCCCTGCGATAGACTTGTTTAAGTCGGGTACCAGAAACGACCACTTGTTGCTTACCGAAGAAGAAAAGACCGCCGTAGATAAACTTCGCAGAATTTTATCCGAAAGGCACGACGCTACCGATTCGCTTTTAGAAATGCTTAAAAAGACCAAAGACAACGCCGACTTGGTAGGTAAAGTAGACGCGTGGGTGAACATTTACAGTAAATAGATATGAAATCACCTAAAAACAAAACGATAGATTTAGACCTTGTTCGGGGCGAAGAGTTTTTAAAAAACTGTTTGACCGAAACGGAGTTAGACGTATGTCCGCAAAACGCAACCGTAATAGGCGACACCTTTTCGGTCGTAAACAAAATAAAAGATTGTTCGGTAGACTTGGCTATAATAGACCCGCCGTATAATCTTAACAAAAATTTTCACGGCGAAAAATTTAAAAAGACTAATTTTTCCGACTATAAGTCTTTTACCGAAAAATGGATAACGGCAATTTTGCCCAAATTAAAGCCTAACGCAACCGTTTACGTTTGTTGCGATTGGCAAAGTTCTATGGTAATAGCGCCCGTATTGTTAAACTTTTTTAACGTAAGAAACCGTATAACTTGGGGCAGAGAAAAGGGGCGCGGTGCAAAAGCCAATTGGAAAAACTCGTTAGAAGACGTTTTTTACTGTACCGTCGGCGAAGATTTTACTTTTAATTTAGACGCCGTAAAACAAAGAAAAAAAGTTCTTGCCCCGTATAAAGAAAGCGGAAAACCCAAAGACTGGCAACAAACCGAAGACGGAAAGTTTAGGGATACCTGCCCGTCTAACTTTTGGGACGACATTTCCGTTCCGTATTGGTCTATGCCGGAAAACACCGCACACCCCACCCAAAAACCCGAAAAGCTTATTGCAAAACTGGTTCTTGCAAGTTCTAATGCGGGCGACCTTGTGTTAGACCCGTTTGCAGGTAGCGGAACGACCGCCGTCGTTTGCAAAAAGTTGGGCAGAAATTATATAGGAATAGAACAAAACCCCATATACTGCGTATGGGCGGAAAAACGTTTGTCGGACGCCGAAACGAACAAAACCATTCAGGGTTACGAAGACGGCGTTTTTTGGGAACGTAACAGTAAACCCTTAAAAAAATAACTTTATTTTTATACGAATAAAAAAACTCTCGGTCTAAAAATTAAACCGAGAGTTTTAGTTTTAAAGTTTTTTATACGGGAGAGAAAATCCCCAACAAAATTATTCCGGCAAAGGTTAAGAATATTGCAATATAATGTTTCCACGAAAGTTTTTCTTTTAAGAATATTCTGCTCCATACGACCGAAAGAACGCAGTAAGCGGAAATCATAGGCATACCTGCGTCGAAGTCGGAAAACATAACCGCCATATAAAATATCTGACCGATTGTTTCACACGTTCCGCCAAGTATCAAAGCCGTTTTACGGCTGAGTGTTTTACGGCTGAGTGTCCTTCTTATTCCGTCTTCGTTTACGACATCTTCGTTTGCTACGTCTTCGGGTAAAGCGAAGAACTTTTCTTTTTTAACGAACTTAACCCAGACAAACGCGAATATCGCAAAGCATACCGAAACGAGTTCGAACGCGGTGTTAGAAGCGTATTCGCTCATATCGAACAATTCTAGTTCGGAAATCACTTGGTCGCCTACCGTACCCAATGCGTCCATTACCAAATAGATTACGGGAATTAAAATGGCTATAAGACTTTTCGTGTACTTAAACTGCGACTTGTCTTGACGGGCAAGTTTTATTTCGTCGCTTTCTCTGTATTCTACCACGCCTAAGCCTACTATACCCAGCGTAACCAAAACCACGCCGACTACGACCCATGCGCTTTCTAGTTCGGCAAGCCCGAATATCAAGCATATAAGAAGGGCAAGCGAGCCCGAAGAATTGCATATCGGCGAAGAAACTGAAAGTTCTATGTATCTAAGCCCCGCATAACCTATTACCATTGCGCCGAGATATATGGTTGCTACGGGTAGGTACTTAACAAAATCCATTGCGACGAAGTCGGTGTACAAAATAGACTTAACCCAATCGGGTGCGTCTTCGGGAAGAAGCGGTCCTACGATTATGGTAATTACTGCGTGCAAACCCATAATTACACCCACGGCAAAAATAACACGCCAGTGGCTTTGTTTGTCTTTTTGCGAAGTCCCCATTTTAGAAAAAAGGTCGGACCCACTCCAACATAAAAGCGCTATTAACGCAAAAATAAAATATTTCAAATTAATTTTCTCCTTAGTTTTAATAAAACCGAAAAATCAATACCCGCGAAGTCGGGTATCGGGAACATACTCGGTAAGCAGTTCCTTGTAAGTTAAAGCGGTTTTATCGTCCACGGCGGATAGATATGACTGGATACAGTTTTCGCTGTTTTTGAACTTCTGTAAAAAATATTTATTAGCCCCCTTTATCCATTTTCCTATACTTATAATATTAGACTTGTTATGAAATTCTTTAACGAGAGTGGTTCTAAACTCGTAATCGGCGTTGCCCGACAAAAAGTATTCTGCCGTTTGCTGAATTTTTGCGGTGTCGAATTTATCGAACCCTATAATTTCGGCGTAGTGTTCTAGGTCGTTTTTAATATCCATGGCAAAATAATCGCAAAGTCCGTTTTTGTGTAAAGTCTTTACGAGTTGGGGGTTAGTGCCGTTTGTGTCTAGTTTAACCGAGTAGCCTAGTTTTTTTATTTTTTCTATAAACTCGGGCAAATCGCGGTTAAGCGTAGGTTCTCCGCCCGAAATACAAACGCCGTCTAGCAAGCCCTTACGCTTTTTAAGATACTCTAACACTTCGGTTTCGGGAATTTCGGGAAGGGTTTTAGAATCTAAAACGAGTGCGGAGTTATGACAAAACGCGCACCTGAAATTGCAGTCACCCGTAAATACGGTGGCAGAAATTTTACCGTCGTAATCGACTAAAGACATTTTTTCTAAACCGTGAATTCTCAAACCCTGTATCTCCGTTAAATAATAAATATATTATACTTTTTTTTGTACGGGCTTGTCAATATTTTTTTTATATGTTAAAATATCTAAAACGATAAACAAAAATCGGTACGGGAAACTGCAAAAAATACACGACACGATTTAAAAGGAGAATTTAAAAATGGGCAAGACAGAGTTTAAAATGCTAGAAAACGAAGTTTGGTGGGGCGGTAGTTCGGGCTGGAAAAAGATGCTTGGCGGAAACTTGGTAAATGTTCAGCCGTACGATAAAACGATGCAAGAAACGTTCGATTCGCTTTCCGACGGGCAAAACCAAAGCGCACCGCTTTTTTTGTCGTCTAAGGGCAGATATGTATGGAGCGATTCTCCGTTAAAGGCAACTTTTAACAAGGGCGTCGTTACGATAGAAGGTAAAAACGTTAAACTCATTAAGGCAGGCGATTGTCTGCGCGACGCTTATTTGTCGGCAATGAAGTCGTATTTCCCGTTCGAACAAAAAGACTTGCCGGAAAAGTTTTTTACTACGGCGCAGTATAACACGTGGATGGAATTTACTTATAACCCCACGCAAAAATCCGTTTTAGAATATGCGCACGCCATTGTAGACAACGGTTACAAGGCAGGGATTTTAATTATAGACGAAGGTTGGAGCATTCACTACGGTACTTGGGAATTCGATTTCGTAAAATTCCCCGACCCGAAAGCAATGATAGACGAGTTGCACGAACTAGGTTTTACGGTAATGCTTTGGCTTGTTCCGTATGTAACGCTAGACGGACGCGAATATTTAGAAGTGGCGTACCCGTCTATTTCGCAATTAGAAGGCAAAGAATACAAAACCAAACTTGCACGTCAGCCAAACGGTCAGGTTGCCGTTACCGAATGGTGGAACGGTTTGTCGGGCGTGTATGATATGTGCGAACAAGCCGACCGCGACTGGTTAGACGCGCAACTTAGTCATTTAATGCAAGACTACGGCGTAGACGGGTTTAAGTTCGACGGCGGTAACATAGATTCTTTTTGCGAACACAGTTGGGTTACTGCACCGCCTACTCGGTCGGCAGAAGAATTAAACAAGGCGTGGAACGATTTCGGCGCACGCTATACCTACCACGAGTACAAAGATACGTACGGGCGCGGGGGTAGGGCTATGATTCAAAGACTGCGCGACAAAAGTCATACTTGGGACGACGACGGTTTGCAGTCTATTATTCCTGCGGTGATTGTTCAGGGGCTTTTGGGCTACCCGTATATTTGCCCCGATATGGTCGGTGGCGGACAATGGATATTTAATTTAGACCCGAATTTCAAGGCAGACGAAGAACTGTTTGTACGTATGGCGCAATGCTCGGCATTGTTCCCGATGATTCAGTTTTCTTGGGCGCCTTGGCGGTTGTTGGGTAAAGAAGCGCAGGCGCTTTGCCTAGAAGCGTCTAAGTTGCATACGAAATTCGCGGATAAAATTTTAAAACTCGTTAAAGAAACCAAAACGACCGGCGAACCTATTATTCGCAGTATGGAATACGCATATCCGCATAACGGTTACGAACGCGTGGCAGACCAGTTTTTACTCGGCGACGACGTGCTGGTTTGCCCCGTTTTGATAAAAGGTCAAACAAAGCGTAACGTTAAGTTGCCTACGGGGGAATGGCGCTACGTAGATGGAACGGTTTACACGGGCGGTACGGAAATTACGGTAGACGCGCCGTTAAGTGTGTTGCCGTATTTCGAGAAAGTTTAGTTTAACGGTTTTTTCGGGCGGTAAAAATATGAAAGCAGTAATTCAAAGGGTATTAAACGCAAATTTAAAAGTAGACGGAAAACTCGTGTCGGAAATCAATAAGGGGTACGTAGTGTTTTTGGGTGTGGCAAAGGGCGACACAAAAGAACAAGCCGATTATTTTATAAAAAAAATTCCGCCACTCAGAATTTTCGAAGACGAAAACGGTAAAATAAATAAATCTATCGTAGACGTCGGCGGAGAAATTTTGTTGGTGTCGCAGTTTACTTTGTTTGCGGACACTTCGCACGGCAACCGCCCGTCTTTTTTAGAAGCCGAATTGCCCGACAACGCCAATGCATTGTACGAGTACGTTTGTAAGGGTATAGCCGATACGGGTATTACCGTAAAAAAAGGAATTTTCGGCGCGGATATGAAAATAGAACAAGTAAACGACGGACCTTTTACCGTGATAATAGAAAAGTAAAAAAGTTTTACTGTACAGGCTGTTAGGATAGAGCATTATAAGAATAGAAAATAAAAAACAAAGGAATTAAATATGAAAAAATTTAGACTTCTTAGTATTATACTTTCTATTGTACTTATGTTGTCATTCACCGGTTGCGAAATTTTAGGGGATAACGAAGAAAGTGACGGAGAATCAAAAAAGTCTTATGACATAAGTAATTCGTTTTTTTCTGTTGCAACTTACGAACCGCATACATATACGAACGTTAACGTAAAAGACGGCGGAACAACATACGAATTTGTTTTAACTATTTCTTCGTCTTGTTCGGTTTCTTTATACGAATACAAGGCAGTTGTTAAAATGTATTCGGAATCGAACAGGTTGCTAGACAAACAGACGATAGACAGGACAAAAACAATAAGTGCGAATACAAAGTTTTCTTTTAATGTAACCGTACCTAGTACAGTGCAGTCGTCGGTATCTTCCGTAGACGTTGTTTTTTCCGGAAAGTCGTACGATAAGCCGGTAGCGACAACGCAAACGCACAAAGTTTCTTTTATTTATAATAACGGAACGGCTACTTCAACGGTTGTAGTCGAAAACGGGAAAACCGTATCTACGCCGAAAGACCCGCAAAAAACTAATTATATTTTTAGCGGTTGGTATACCGAAAGTTTGTTTATTAACAAATACGATTTTTCCAAGTCGGTAGATAGAGACTTAACTTTGTATGCTAAGTACGAAGTTGATGCAGTAACTATTACAAACAAGATTTCAACAGATACCATAAAGGGTGTTGTTAAAATTTATAATAAAAGTTATAATACGTTTTTAGGTATAGAAACATCTTCTTCTACATCGCAAGGTTCGGGTTTTTGTTTTTATACCCAAAGCGGATATTATTATATTCTTACAAATTGTCACGTGGCAAAAAAGGATTCTTCTTACGACAAACAGAAGTTTACGATAGAAGATTATCAAGGAAAAACATACGAAGGTTATCTGTATCAGAATACTAATAAGACATATAGCGCTATTTCACCGTCATATGATTTGGCTTGTTTGTGGTTTAAACCTTCTTCTACAAATGTTAAAAAGTTGTCTTTTGCAAATGGTAATCCATCTTTTTACGAAGATGTTATATCGTTGGGTGCGCCTAGGTCTCAGTCAAACGCAATTACTTACGGCAATGTTTCTGATTACAGAAAGATTACTCTTTCTAATACGTCGGTTTCACGAAGCAATGTAACATTCGATGTAATTTGCCACGACGCATACATTAATAACGGTTCTAGCGGTGGGCCTTTGTTAAATACAAATTTAAAAGTTGTCGGCGTGAATTATGCAGGAGATTCGTCTGGTTTTGGATACGCTATACCTATTGAAAAGGTGCAAGAATTTTTAAGAAAATATTTTTATAATTAAAACAAAAAAGCAATCTTTGAAAACAAAGGTTGCTTTTGTAGTATAGTTTAGGTCGCGTAGGCGACGGGGTATAGCAAAATAAGTAAACCGCTATAACGAATTTTTTTGTTTGTATTCTATTAAAGCGGTGGCGAGTTGGTCTCCGCAAGAAGTGTTTCCGCGACATTTAATGCCTTTAAGCAAAGATATAACTTCGTCTATGTTTTTGCCTTCTACAAGTCTGGAAACGGCTTGAAGGTTGCCCAAACAACCGCCGATAAATTTTACGTCTTTTAAAGTTCCGTCGGGGGTTACGTCAAATAGAATTTGTTTAGAACAAGTACCTTTGGTAAAATACGTCTGCATAAAAAATCACCTTTTAGTCTACTAAATTTTCGTAAATATTACGGTATACGTCGGGCGCCTTTTCGTCCCACTTTTTGTAAATGTCTTTTGCCGTTTGGCGGTTAGGGACGACTAGTTTAAGTTCTAGTACGGGCTGAACGGGTTCTATTATTTTTAGGTATACCGTGTACGTTCCGTCTTTGTTCATAAAATAATCGGCAACGCATTCTTGTTTTCTTCTGTATCTGGCACGATTGTTTTTAATAAACAAAGAAATGGCTTCTCTGGTAGATGCGGGAATGTTTATAAAAAAGTTTGCAAGACAAACTCTGCCGTCGGTGGTTATGGTGTAAAGCGGTTCGTTGCTACCGCTTATGTTGTATATCCAACCGCATTCTAAAAGTTGGTTTAAAATTGGCTGACAGTCCATATAAGCAAGCCAATTATTCGACGAACAGCACATATCGAGTACCGTGTTTTCCGAAAGCGGTACTTCCATTTTGTCGAATACGAACAACAATATTAACTTGTTTAAAGACGAGTCGCCTTTTACCTGCATTATATACTACTCCACCATATATTTTTTTTATTATAGTACAAATTTCTTTTTTTGTAAATAAGTTTATAGATAAATCTGCAAAATATTGACAAAAAAAAGTTTATAATTGCGTATTTATGTGCTATAATACAAGCGAGCAAATTTGCTTGCAAGGATTTGCGAGCGCCGTATTTCACCGAGCGAGCCTTTGCGTTTAGCAAAGGAAAGGCGGAAGCCTTATGTTGCAACTTTTGTTGCAACGTAGCGAGTAAGGTATAATAAAGGCGTAGTTTTGCCAAGGGCAAAACGAAAACTAGCGTTTTCTATGGCTTTTTAAAATAAAAAGCCGTACGCCAAATTGCAACACTTCGCAAAAATGCCTGCAAATACTTCGTGCTTGCGCATTTTTGCTAGTGTTTTAATAAGAGCAAACTTGATTGCAAGGGTTTGCGAGCGCAAGTTTTTAATCGATATGTATATTAAACGTTTTTAGCGTTTGTTTTTTTAGGAGCGAATTATGTCTACGAGA
>CAYYYD010000018.1:22160-27282 GCA_964475885.1 uncultured Christensenella sp. | reverse complement strand
ATATTCCGTAAAAAATATAAAATATCGGATAAATATGGCTTGTAATTTTTGTCAGACTTTGGTACAATATAAGTATGTTTGCGGATTTTTCTAGTGTAAGCGGAAAATTTAAGGTTGTCGGAATCGCCGTTTCGGGCGGTATAGATTCTATGGCGCTACTGCACTATGCCTTTTATAACCGAAAAGCCCTAAATATTAACCCTGTTTGCATAAACGTAGAACACGGTATTCGCGGAGAGCAATCTGTAAACGACAGTTTGTTTGTAAAAGATTTTTGTTTAAAAAACGGTATTCCGTTTTTCGGGTACAGCGTAGACTGTTTAACCTTTTCGAAAGAGAACAAGTTATCGTTAGAACAAGGCGCAAGGGTTTTGCGGTACGAATGTTTTTTAAAAGCGATTTCTTCGGGCAGGTGCGAAGTAATAGCAACGGCGCACCACCGACGCGACAACGTAGAAACGGTGTTGTTTAATATGTTTCGCGGGGCGGGTCTTAGCGGACTTAGGGGTATTAGCGAATACGAAAACAAAATAGTTCGCCCGTTACTTTTTACCGATAAGTCGGAAATAGAAGAATACGTAAAACAAAACGGTATAGATTATGTTACCGATACGACCAACGAAAGTACCGACTATACCAGAAATTATATAAGGCTAAACGTACTACCTGCCATAAAAAAGGTTTTTTCGGAAGCGGAGCGTAGCGTTTCTAGGTTGATTAAAACCGTTTGCGAAGACGACGATTACTTAAACGGTTTGGCAAAAAAGACGTTAATCGTAAACGAAGACTCGGTTAAAATTCCGATTACTGCCGAAAAGCCGATATTCTGTCGCGCGGTTATTATGGCGTTAAAGATTTTAGGGTTAGAAAAAGATTGGGAAAAGGTTCATACCGAAAGTGCGTTTGCCCTTATAAAAAACAATAACGGCGCAAGCGTAAATCTTCCTAAAAACATCGTTGCGGTAAGGGAATACGACGGGGTGGTTTTTTATAAAATCGCACCGACAAAAGGCTTGCTTTTGCCGTTTACCGACGGAGTATACGATATAAACGGAAAAAGATATTGCGTTAAAACCGTATCTGCACTCGGCGTAAACTTAAAAGACGGAATATATTTAGACAAAAATAAAGTTCCCGAAAACGCCGTAATAAGGTACAAGCGAAAGGGTGACAAGTTTACCAAAATTAACGGCGGAACAAAAAATCTTTCGGATTTTTTTACCGACAAAAAAATTCCTAAAAGATTACGCGACTTTATTCCGTTGGTGGCAAGCGATAACGAAGTTTTGACAGTGTTCGATTTAACCGTTTCCGAAAAGGTAAAAGCCGATAAAAACACCGTCGAACTTATAAAAATAACAAAAGAGAATTGATATGGAAAAGTATTACAGAGTAGTTATTAGCAGTCGTAAAATTCAAAAACGCGTAAAAGAACTTGCAAAACAAATTTCAACCGATTACGCAGGCAAACAGCCGGTAATTATTTGTATGTTAAAGGGCGCTGTATATTTCTTTACCGACTTGGTAAGACACATAACCCTTCCCGTTACGATAGAGTTCGCAAGGCTTTCTAGTTATAAAAACGGAATGACCGGCGGAGATATGGAACTTGTTGCCGACATACGCGAAAAAATAGAAGGCAAAGACGTAATTATAGTAGAAGACATTGTCGACAGCGGTAAAACGCTTGCCTACTTTATAGAAATGTTAAAAAAGAAAAATCCTGCGTCGGTTAAGATTTGCGCGTTTATAGACAAGCAAGAACGACGCGAAGTGGATATAAAATCCGATTATATAGGTTTTGATGTTAAGTGCGGATTCGTTATAGGGTACGGTATGGACTATGCCGAAAAATACAGAGAACTTCCGTTTTTGGCAGAAGTTTTAGACCCTTCTAAACTATAACGGCTTTAACGAAACTAATAAAAAAAAATAAACAGGCGGTAAATATTATGGCATACGATTTTAACGGTATCGTTTCGAATTTTGCGGTAGACGGTAAACTTCTGTCTTGCGAAAGATACGGCGAAGGCTTAATTAACGAAACCTATCTTGCGGTAATCGAACAAGACGGAAAGCCCGTAAACTACATTCTTCAAAAAATAAACAATAAGTTGTTTAAAGACGTAGACAAACTTATGAACAACATTAAACTCGTTACCGAGTTTAACAGAAAAAAAATTATAGAGCGTGGCGGTAACCCCGACAGAGAAGGTTTAACGCTTATATACACCAAAGACGGTGCGCCCTACACTCAAACGCAAGACGGGTATTTTAGAATGTATGTGTTTATTACGGACGCGTTCGCATTGCAAAAGGTAGAAAAACCCCTAGACTTTTATCATAGCGCAGTGGCGTTCGGAAGTTTCGGTAAATTGCTTGCGGAATTCGACGCTACGCAGTTATACGAAGTTTTGCCCAACTTCCACAACACCAAAATGCGTTACGACAATTTGGTTAAAGCAATCGACTTAGACGTAGTCGGCAGAAAGAAAGACGTTTTGCCCGAGATAGAATTTTATTTATCCAGAAAAGACTACTGCGGTAAAATAGTAGACTTGTTAAAGTCGGGCGAAATGCCCACCAGAGTTACGCATAACGACACAAAATCCAACAATGTTATGCTAGACAACCAAACGGGCAAACCCGTTGCGGTAATCGACCTAGACACCATTATGCCGGGAAGTTTTTGCTACGACTTCGGCGACAGTATTCGTTTCGGTTGCAATACGGGTGCAGAAGACGAACCCGACTTGTCTAAAGTAAACTTTGACATAGACCTTTTCGACATATACGCAAAAGGCTACTTAGAAGCGCTTGGCGACAGCATAACCGACGTAGAAAAACAACTTCTTCCTATGGGCGCATTGCTTATGACATTGGAATGCGGTATGAGATTTTTAACCGATTACTTAGAAGGCGACACCTATTTCAGAATAAAACGCCCCGACCACAACCTAGACAGAACCAGAACTCAAATGAAACTTGTTTCGGATATGGAAAAGGTTATGGACAAAATGGTAGAAATAGTAAACAAATACTAAACTGATTTTTTAAAACACCGCACCCCGAAAGTAAAAAAAACTTTCGGGGTGCTTTTATGTTTTTAAAATTTAATTATTCGTATCGCCAACGCGCAAAAAAGTATTGCCCTAGCCGAGTTTGGCTAGGGCAATATTCTACGCTGACTTGCGTTTTGCTTTTAATTATTTTATAACTTCTTGTCCGCCCATAAACGGTCTTAAAACTTCGGGGATAGTTATGCTTCCGTCGGCGTTTTGATACTGTTCTATTATCGCAGGGAACACTCTGCTGGTCGCAAGACCGGAACCGTTTAGCGTGTGCAAGTATGCAGGCTTACCCGTTTTAGAATCGCGATACTTGGTGTTGTTGCGTCTTGCCTGATAGTCGTTGGCGTTAGATACCGAACTTACTTCTTTATAAATTCCCATAGAAGGCATCCAAACTTCTATGTCGGTCGTTCTTGCCATAGATGCCGAGCAATCGCCTGCGGCGAGTTTAGACACTCTGAAATGAAGCCCCAACTTTTCCATAAGCGAAGACGCTTTTTCTACAAGTTCGTTAAAGGCTTCTTTGCTCTTTTCGGGGTGCGCATACTGAACCATTTCTACTTTGTTAAACTGGTGCCCCCTAATCATACCGCGTTCTTCGGCACGATACGACCCCGCTTCTTTACGGTAGCAGGGGGTATATGCGAAAAACTTCATAGGGAGTTTTGCTTCGTCTATAATTTCGCCGGCGTACATATTTACAAGCGCCGTTTCGGCTGTCGGTAGCATAAAGCGGTTCTTTTTTCTGTCTTCGTCGCAGTCTAGCCAATACACTTCGTCCGAAAATTTGGGGAACTGACCTGCACCGAAACCGCAGTTGTAACCTAGTTGGTGGGGCGGAAGAATAAATTCGTAACCGTCTTTTAAATGTTCGGAGATAAAAAAGTTTAAAAGCGCCCATTCCAACCTTGCGCCGTCGCCCCTGTATATCCAGAAACCGCCACCCGAAAGTTTGGTTCCGCGCTGGTAGTCTATTATACCCAACGCGTTGCAAAGGTCTACGTGGTTTTTAAATTCAAAATCGAATTCGGGTTTTTTGCCTACAACCCTAACCACTTCGTTGGCTTCCTTTTCGCCTGCAACCAAATCTTCGTCGGGGATATTGGGCATAACCGCCAAAAGGTTAAACACCTTTTCTTCTAGTTCTTTAACCTTTGCGTCGCATTCGGTAATCTTTTCGCCGAGTTCGCGCATTTCGGCAAATATACCGTCTACGGGTTTACCTTCTTTTTTAAGTGCGGGTATGGTTGCCGAAACTTTGTTTCTTTGCGCCTTGTACGTTTCCGCTTCGCCGATTACCTTTTTCCTTTCGGAATCGAGTGCCAAAATCGTGTCGAAGTCTGCGTCGTAACCCTTTCTTTTTAACAACTCTGTTACTTTTTCTTTGTCGTCTTGAATTCTTTTTAAGTCAAGCATATCTGTTCTCCGTTTTGTTGATTACCTTTATTATACAGTTATTTTTTAATAAAATCAAGGGTTTGTGTAATCAAAACTTCGTGCTTAAAAATTTTTATGAAAAAAATTAACAAAAATTTTGTTTATTTTTTTCTTTCGGTTGCTAATTCGCTTTTAAAATGATAAAATGTTTTTAAAAGAAATTTGGGGATACGGTTATGTACGATAATTCTGAAAACAAATTCGATTTAGAACTTTTTAAAAATCCTACGGCAGAATACCGCGGAGCGCCATTTTGGGCGTGGAACGACGACCTAAACGACCAAGAACTTTGCCGTCAGATAGACGAGTTTAAAAAGATGGGCTTCGGCGGTTTTAACATGCACGCAAGACAGGGGCTTGTTACCCCGTATCTTTCCGACGAGTTTATGTCGTATATAAAAACATGTGTAAAAAAAGCCGAAGAAGTCGGTATGTACGCATGGCTTTACGACGAAGACAGGTTTCCTTCCGGTTTCGCCGGCGGAATAGTTACTCAAGACCCTGAACTAAGAAATAAAAAACTGGTTATAACAACCGAAAGAAAAAAAGAAGTTTTCGAAAACAAGGCTTTTTCGGAATATATTAACAAGGGTTACGACCAAACCCCCGAAGAA
>CAYYYD010000018.1:0-22060 GCA_964475885.1 uncultured Christensenella sp. | reverse complement strand
AAACAAGGCTTTTTCGGAATATATTAACAAGGGTTACGACCAAACCCCCGAAGAAGTTGTAAAAAGCCGTACGGGTTACAAACTAGGTAAGCCTTACCTTTTGGCTGTTTTCGACGTGGAACTTTCTGCCGACGGGTATATGACGAAATATAAACCCATAGGCGTTTCGGAAGAAGCGAACGGGCTAAAAGTTTATGCGTACGTAGAGACGTATCAGCCCTTAGAAGGTTTAAACAATACCAACATTTCCGATATGATGCAAGAAAAGGCGGTAGACAAGTTTATAGAATGTACGTACGAAAAGTATTACAAAGAAGTCGGCGAGCAGTTCGGAAAGGTTATCCCCGCGATATTCACCGACGAACCGCAGGTCGCAACCAAGCGTCCGTTAGATTATGCAACCGAAAGCGACACGGCTACTTTTTCGTGGACTACCGATTTCCCCGTTACGTTTAAAAAACAAAAAGGTTTCGATATAGTTACAAAGTTACCCGAACTCGTGTGGGATATGCATACGCCGTCGATGGCAAGGTATCATTATTTCGACCATCAAAGCGAACGCTTTAAAAACGCGTACGTAGACAAAATAGCAAAGTGGTGCAAGGCGCACGGAATACTTTTTGCCGGACACTTCGCGCAAGAAGATTTACTAAAATCTCAAAGCGAATGGCTGGGCGAAGCAATGCGGTTGTATTCGGAAATGGATATACCCGGGCTTGACCTTTTGGCTAACCGCGACGGGCTTGTTACAAGTAAACAAGTGGTATCGGTCGCTCGTCAGTCGGGCAGAAACACCGTTTTGTCCGAATTGTACGGCGTTACCGGTTGGGACTTCGATTTTAGGGGACACAAGTATCAGGGCGACTGGCATTGTGCTTTGGGCGTTACCGTAAGGGTTCCGCACCTTTCGTGGTACAGTATGAAAGGCATTGCCAAAAGAGATTACCCTGCAAGTATTTCTTATCAGTCCAGTTGGTTTAAAGAATACAAATATTTAGAAGACCATTTTTCTAGGCTTAATGTTATACTTTCTAGGGGTAAGCCCGACGTTAAGGTTGCGGTCATTCACCCGATAGAAAGTTATTGGCTTAACTTCGGCCCCAACGACACCAGCGCCGAAAGGCGTTTGGCGTTGGAAACGGATTTTAGA
This sequence comes from uncultured Christensenella sp., assembly GCA_964475885.1. Lineage (GTDB taxonomy): Bacteria > Bacillota > Clostridia > Christensenellales > Borkfalkiaceae > UBA1259. Next base: position 20,910 of record CAYYYD010000018.1, on the reverse strand, counting down.
AACATAGCCGGCTGGCTTACCGAAAATTCGGTAGACTTCGATTTTATATGCGAAGCCTTACTTCCGACGCAGTTAAAGTATTCTCGCACAAAAACGCTTAAAGTCGGCGAAATGGAATATTCGGCGGTAATAGTTCCGCCCGTAGATACGCTAAGGGGCACTACCGTAAGCGCGCTAGAATCGTTTGCTCGTCGTGGCGGAAAGGTAATATTTACGGGTAAACCGAGTTGCGTAGACGCAGAGATTTCCGATAAAATAGACCGACTGTACGATATTTCGGAAAAAGTTGCGTTCAGCAAATCGGCGATTTTAACGGCAATCGACAAACAAAGGGATATTAAAATAAGGCTTGCGAATGGCAACCCTGCCGAAAACTACGCTTTACAAAGGCGTAAAGACCAAGACTGCGAATGGCTTATGGTCGCTTCTACGGTATACCACGACGGCAGAAAACCCGAACCGCCCAAGTCGGCAAAGCCCGAAGACCTTAGAATTTTCGTAGACGGCAACTACTACGTAACCGTATTCGACACGCTTACGGGCAATACCTATCCCGCAGGGTTCGAGCACGAAAACGGCAAAACGATTATTCACGCAAGCCTTTATCAGGCAGACAGTTTGCTTGTTCAGTTAAAGCCGACCAAACGGACGTATAAAACCGTAAAAACCCAAGACGAGCCGAAAATAAAACAAACGCTTAAATTCTGCGACGGCGTAGATTATAGCCTAAGCGAACCCAACGTTATGGTTTTAGATATGGCTAAGTGGTCTTTAGACGGAAAAAAATACAACGACAAAGAAGAAGTTTTGCGTATTAACGAAGCGTTAAGAAAGAAGGCGGGCTATATAGACGAAACGGAAGGGTGTTCGCAACCGTACACGCAACCGCAATTAAAACACGATTATTACGTATATTTAAAGTTCGAGTTTACGAGCGACGTTTCGGTAAAGAGTTGGGTTGCTTTCGAACAAGCCGAAGAAATAGTGTTTAACGGCAAAAAAATTAAAATTCGCCCCGACGGATATTATACCGACCGCGCAATTAAAAAGACCGCGCTTGGCAAACTTAAAAAGGGCGCTAATACGCTTGTCGTTAAAATGCCGTTCGGTAAATATATAAGTTTAGAAAACGCGTTTTTGCTTGGCGACTTCGGTGTAGAAGTAAAAGGCGCATGCGCGAAAGTAATTAAAAAACCCGAAAAACTGCATTTCGGTTCGGTAATAAATCAGGGCTTCCCCTTCTACGGCGGAACGATTACTTATAATCTGCCCGTCAAATTCGACAAGCCTGCTACGGTAAATATTAAAACTCAAAAGTATTCGGGTGCGCTTGTAAAGGCAAGCGTAGACGGTAAAGAAGCAGGCAAGATAATATTCTCTCCCTATGCCTTAAAACAAATTAAACTCGAAAAGGGCAAGCACATAATCGGGCTAGAACTGTTTGTGTCCAGAATAAACAGTTTCGGTACCCTTCACGGGTGTAGTTTTATAGCATATCAGGGACCCAACGCTTGGGCGACCAAAGGCTTTGACTGGTCTTACGAATACGTTTTAACTGACGGCGGTATTTTAAAATCGCCCGTCATAGAAATTACGGAGTAAAATCTTTTATGAAAGACAGACTGGTTTTAATAGAAGAGTTTATCGATAAAAACGGCAAAGTTACCTTGCACGAACTGGAAAACGCCTTCCCCAACGTTTCGTCTATGACGTTAAGGCGCGACCTTAACAGGTTAGAAGAAAACAACAAAATACTAAAAGTGCCAAGCGGTGCCATTTCGGTAAACACCGTGCTTCGCGCAAAAGAGCAAGACTTTTCCGAACGTATAAGTTTTAATACCGAAGAAAAACTGGAAATTTCCGAAAAGGCGGTTAAACTTATAGAGCCGAACACCTGCATTTACATAGACGGCGGTTCTACCACCACCTACTTTGCAAGGGCGCTTCCCGACGACAACTTTTACGTTTTGACAAACGCGCTTACCATTGCCGAAACCATTATACGAAAAGTCAAACCGACGGTAACGCTTTTAGGCGGAGATTTAACAAAAAACAATTTTATTACCGTCGGCGCTACCTGTACGGAATTTATAGACAGAATCAACATTCAAACGGCAATAATGTCTACGACGGGATATATTAAAGATACGGGCGAGTTTTCGTGCGGAAGTCAGGCGGAAGCCGAAATAAAACGAAAGGTCATCGAAAAGGCAGATTACGTAATTATGCTTTTAGATACGTCTAAAATAAACAAAAAACCGCCCTACACTTTTGCAAAACTTAAAGACGTAAACTGTATGGTGGTAGACAAAAACTTTCCGCACCATTTAAGGGCTACCGTGCAGAGTAGCGGTGTACGAATTATTTAACACTACAAATTACTTGATTTGTTTGCGGTAATTTTGATATTATATATAAAGTACCCGTAAACGGTTAAAATTAAAAGGAACAAAATGTTTAAAAGACTAAGGGCGGATATTCGCGTTGCAAAAGCCAACGACCCCGCCGCAAGAAACAAATTCGAAATTTTGCTTACCTACTCGGGCGTGCACGCACTTTCGTGGCACAGAGTAGCGCACTTTTTTTATAAAATAAAACTTAAACTCTTAGCCCGAATGATAAGCCAGATTGCAAAATTCTTTACGGGCATAGAAATTCACCCTGCCGCCAAAATAGCGGGCGGTGTGTTTATAGACCACGGAACGGGCGTAATAATCGGCGAAACCGCAGAAATCGAAGAAGACGTAGTTATCTATCAGGGCGTAACTCTCGGCGGTACGGGTAAAGAAAAAGGCAAACGCCACCCGACCATAAAACGCGGTGCCATAATCAGCGCGGGCGCAAAGGTGCTTGGCGGTTTTACCGTAGGCGAATACGCTAAAATCGGTGCCGGCGCCGTGGTGTTAAAAGAAGTTCCGCCGTATGCGACGGTCGTCGGAGTACCGGGTATCGTGGTAAGAATCAACGGCGAAAAGGTTCAGGATTTAGAGCAAGAAAAACGAGACCCCGTTTTAGAAGAAATCTGTCATTTAAGAGAAAAACTTTACGGTTTAGAAGAACGGGTTAACAGAATCGACGAAGAAAAAAACAAGACGGAGTAGTTATGAAAATATACAATACGCTTACGGGCAAAAAACAAGAGTTTCAACCGCTAGACGCCAACAACGTAAAAATGTACGCCTGCGGTATAACCGTTTCGGGCGACGCACATATCGGGCACGCCTATCAGGCGCTTATTTACGATATTATAAGAAAGTATTTAGAAAAGAAAGGTTACAACGTTACCTACGCCAGAAACTATACCGACGTAGACGACAAAATAATAGCCAAGTCCAACGAAACGGGTATTCCTGCCGATGTCTATGCGCTTAATATGATAAAAAGCATAGACGAGCAAATGTCCAGATTAAAAGTAGACGACCCTAGTTTATGGATAAAGGCGACCGAGTCTATGAACGATATTATAGACTTCGTTAAAGCATTAATCGAAAAAGGGCACGCCTATCCTACCGAAAAGGGCGACGTGTATTTTTCGGTAGAAAGTTTCCCCGAATACGGTAAACTTTCGCACAGAAATCTAGAAGACGCGTTAAACGGCGTAAGGGTAGACAACGACGAATTAAAGAAAAATCCGCTTGATTTCGCATTGTGGAAGTCGGCAAAACCCGGCGAACCGTATTGGGATTCTCCTTGGGGAAAAGGCAGACCGGGTTGGCACATAGAGTGTTCGGCAATGAACAGAAAGGCTTTCGGCGACCAAATAGATATTCACGGTGGCGGAAGGGATTTGATTTTTCCGCACCACGAAAACGAAATAGCGCAGACCGAAGCGCTTACGGGCAAACAGTTTGCACGGTATTGGATTCATAACGGTTTAATAAAGGTAAACGGGCAAAAAATGAGTAAGTCGTTGGGCAACAGTTTGCTTTTAAAAGACTTACTAGACAAATACCCGTCCGAAGTTATTAAGTTCGCGCTTTTGCAAACAAACTATCGCGGAGACATTAATGTTACCGATACGCTGTTCCCCGAAGCCGAAAAACATTTGACCGATTTTTATAAAATAATGCTTGCGGTAAAAGACGCAGGGTTTAGTTCGGAAGGCGGTAATCAAGAAATCGACAAGCAATTCGATACGGCAATGGACGACGACTTTAATACTGCGCTTGCCATTTCCAATCTTTACGGGTACTTCAAAAAAATAAAAGCCAAACTTAACGCAAACGACAAAACCGTGGGGGACGACGTTAATCAAATTAAAAAGACCTATTCGCTTTTGGGGTTGTTTACGACCGACGAAAAAGAGTTTTTGAAAAACACGGAAAAGGCAGACGACCGAATTCCCGAAGAAGTTAAACAAATTGCCGAAGAAAGATTTTCGGCAAGACAAAATAAAGACTGGGCAAAGTCGGACGAACTGCGCGACAAGTTGTTGGGTTTGGGTTATACGGTTAAAGATGCCAAAGACGGCTATACGATAAATAAAATTTAGTATTACGGGATAAATAAAATGATTACTTCTAAACAATTAAGAAACAAATGGATAAAGTTTTACGAAAGCAAAGGGCACGTAAACATCGGCGCCGTATCTTTAATCGGCGACGGTTCTACGGGCGTTATGTTTAACGTTGCCGGAATGCAACCGCTTATGCCCTATCTTTTAGGCAAAAAACACCCTATGGGCACAAAACTCTGTAACGTTCAGGGTTGCGTAAGAACGGTAGACATAGACTCGGTCGGCGACGCCACGCACTTTACTTTTTTCGAAATGATGGGAAACTGGTCGCTCGGCGACTATTTCAAAAAAGAAAAAACCGCTTGGTCGTTCGAACTTTTAACCGATGTGTTCGGGTTCGATAAAGATAAAATTTGTTCTACCGTTTTCGAAGGCGACGAAAATATTCCGAGAGACGAAGAGACGGCTAATCTTTTGGTAAGTTTAGGCATTAAGAAAGAGAACGTTTTCTTTATGGGCAAAAAAGATAATTGGTGGGAATTGGAAGGCACCGTGGGTACGCCTTGCGGTCCCGACAACGAATGGTTTTATCCGAGAACGGACGGCAAAGACAGTAGCGATTTTTTAACGTCGGACAGGTTTGTAGAAATCGGCAACGATGTGTATATGCAGTATAAAAAACTAGACGGCGGAAAATACGAAGAACTAGACAATAAAAACGTAGATACGGGGTTCGGGCTAGACAGACTTTTACTGTTTTTAAACGGCTTAGACGACGGTTATAAAACCGACTTGTTCGAAGGTGCGGTAAAGTATTTAGAAAAGGTTTCTGGTAAATCTTACGATAACGACGAAAAGGCAAGAAAGTCGATAAGAATTATTTCCGACCACGTAAGAACTTCGGTTATGCTTATCGGCGATGTCAACGGTATAGTACCGTCCAACACGGGCGCAGGATATATTTTAAGACGTCTGTTGCGCCGTGCCGTAAGGTATTGCAAGAACTTAGAAATAGATTCTATAGAAATGCTTAATGTCGCAAAAATCTTTATCGAAGAAGTTTACAACCAAGCCTATCCGCTGTTAGTCGAAAAAGAAGACTATATCTTAGACGAGTTCGCAAAAGAAATCAAAAAGTTCGAAGCGACGCTGGTTGCAGGTATGAAAGAATTCGATAAGTGTATTATGGGAATTCAAAGAAAAAATCAGTTTATGAGCGAAAAAGACGCTTCTTACGTTCCGGAAACTTTTATATCGGGCAAGCAGGCGTTCAGGCTTTACGACACATACGGGTTTCCGCTGGAACTGACCGTAGAACTGGCAAACGATTTAGGGTTCAGCGTAGACGAAAACGGGTTTAACGAAGCCTTCCGCCACCATCAAGAAATTTCTAAGGCACAAACGGGTTCGGCAAAAGGCGGACTTACCGAACAGACGGAAACGACAACCAAGTATCATACGGCAACACATATAATGCTTGCCGGGTTAAGAAAAATGTTTGGCACGGGCACCGAACAAAAAGGTTCTAACATAACCGAAGAACGTTTAAGATTCGACTTTAATTTAGACCATAAAATGACCGAAGAAGAAATTAAGCAATTAGAAGATTTCGTAAACGACGTTATCTCTAAAAAAATAGACGTCGTAAGAACGGAAGTCCCGTACGGCAAGGCTGTCGAAATGGGGGCGTACGGCGTGTTTAACGCCGAGTCCGACGACCAGATAGTAAGCGTTTATTCTATCGACGGCGTCGATATTCAGATTTGCGGTGGTCCGCACGTAAAGAATACAAGCGAATTAGGAACGTTCAAAATTAAAAAAGAAGAAAGCTCTTCGTCCGGCGTAAGGCGTATCAAAGCCGTTTTGTGTTAAATAGTCGTATAAATTATTCGTAATTGTTTGACAATTAAAAAAAATTATCTTATAATGTTTAGGCTGTCTAGAACGGCTTAAACAAAATGCACCCTTAGCTCAATTGGATAGAGCGTTGGTCTACGGAACCAAAGGCTAGGAGTTCGAGCCTCTTAGGGTGCGCCAAATAAAACCCCCGTAAATCGAAAACGATTTACGGGGGTTTTGCTATTGTATTATATTTCTGTTTTTAAGAGTGTCTGCCGATTATAACGACAACGGCGTACGTTTTATTAAGGTAAGAACCGTGTAAGCAAGTATTTAGATTATCGGTTTTAGCAAGACTATAAAAACAATTTAAAATACAATGCTAAAAACATATAAAAAAATTATCTAAAAACCATAGTGTTTAAGCGTGTAACGGCAAGTAATAGGTTTGTTTAACAAAAAAACAGAAAAGATATACATTATATTTACAGAACGGTTTTTATTATAAAAAAATGCTAAAAGTACAATTTATTGACGGAAAACAACGAAAATTGTTAAATATTGTTGCTAAATCTTATAAAAAGTGTTAAAATCAAAATGCGACCAAATTTAATATCTTATAAGGCGAAGTGTACTTCTCGAGTAGAAGTGTACCTGTTTCGCGTATACATATTATATCTTGGCTTTATAAGATAATGTTTAAATTTGTGTCGCAGCAAAGCGAAAGGAACATTTTTACTAAATGTCGTTTGTTTTGCAGGCGACATTTTTTGTTTTAAATTATCAAATTATTTTCTTTAATTGGGCGTGTAGGTGCCTGCCGTTTAAAACGTATTATTGTAAAAGTGTCGAATTTGTTGCTTGAATTATAATGACAATATATATTTCAAATTGTTTTGGGTGTATGTTATGCAAATAAATTTTACCAATGAATCCGATATCGCAACTGCGACCAAAGACTTTGTGTTTATCAGTTATTCTCACGGCGATTATAACGAAGTGTTTAGCAACCTAAAAGTCTTAGACGATAACAATATGAATTATTGGGTAGACAAAGAGTTGTTGGCCGGCGATAAATGGGACGAAACTGTTTTAAACGTAATAAACCATTGCAGGTGCAAGGGGGCGGTTTTGTTTTTATCGCCCAATTATCTTAAAAGCGAAGCGACCGAAAAAGAAATTGAATACTGTTTCGAAAAGAAAAAGAAAGATAATTTTGTTGTAAGTATTGTTTCTATCAATAATAGAAGCGTTTTAGGAAATATCGGTCTGGTGTTTAATTCGATGCAAAACGCCAAAGACGATGAAATTCAAAAAGTTTTTCCGCAAGAAAGAATTTATACGATAACCAAGTATTTAGAAAAAAACGTTTTATATACGCCTAACTTAGTTAATTGCGATGCAGATAGCAAAAAGAAATTTATCGGTGCTTTCAGAAAGAATGTCGGCTCTGTTTTCGACGACAGTAAAACGTACCATAAAATGTTAGCAGAAAAAAATAATGTTCGCAACGTGGACGGCGTTAACGAAATGGAATTCGGCGTGTGCCCTATGGCAAGAACGGACAGCGACGGTTATTTGGCGTGCGAGGGATATAATACCATAAAAGGTAAACTTGTTTATAAAAGAAAAGAACAAGTATATTCGGTGCAAAGCGTAAAATGGAAGGTTGCAGATATAAACGAAAACGAAATTGTTTTGTTGGCGGATACGGCTTTGTTTTTTACTCAACCGAACACGTTAGATAGGTTTTTAGGAAAAGATGCTCTTTTAAAATTTGACGAAGCGTATAGCGAAGCGATTAATGAAATTTGTTTGTTTAATACAGAAGACGAAGAAAAGTTCGGTTTGTTGTTAAAACAACCTTTAACGTACACGCAGTTTGCACAAGATTGTAAAAACAAGGCTCTTCCTGACGCGTTTATATTCGACGGGCAAAAAAAGGTTGCATACAATAAAATGCTGAAAAAAATTCAGGCACCGATATTAGAAACTACTTTTGGATATATTTATCCTTGTTTAAAACTGAATACAAAAAAATTTTTAGGTTTGGAGGGAAATAATGGATAGTTTAAGCGAAATCAGTAAACAGACGGAGAACAACATACAGGTCGGTGTGTTTTCGCAGTATCGCGACAAGGCAGAAATCGGCGAGTTGATTCTTAAAGACATGTTGTCAAAAAAATATTCTTTTTCTCAAAAAGGGAAGAAAGGATTTTTTATGGCAGAAAACGAAAGGGGTAAAATCGGTCTTTTGTCGCAGTGTTTAGGTTTAGAAACGATTGCCGTGTTAAGGAGTCTTAACATTGACTTTTTTAAAGAATCAGAAGAATTAGACAAAAAAACAGGTATTATTAAAGATACGCTTTTAAATATTTTTTCTATGCTAGAATTAACGCAAGAAAAGGTCGAAGCCGTTCTTAACGGCGAAGGCGAAAAGGTTACGCTTAAATATGATTGTACTCCGTTTTTCGATAACGACGATGTTGATGACGATTATTTAAAAATTACCGACTATGTCGATTCTATGGCAAAGGTATTAGAAACTTTTTGCGAATTTAGGGGTTTTTATAATCAGTCCAAAAAAAGCGGAATTAAAATAGAGATAGACGGATTTAAAGATTTGTCTCAAACGATAGACGCCGTAATAATTAAATCTATTTTAGACATTAACGTTTCGGCGCTAAAACAAAAAGAACCCGTTCCGTATTACATCGGCGGAAAAGTAGTTAAAGACGCCTATGGTCAAGATATGCTTTATAAGGGGTGGAACTACTGTGATATGTTGGGCGAAAAGGCAGAGCCTTCTTTATATTACACTTATGCGGTATGCTCTTCTTATATGGCTTTTTGGTCGGAGTTTAAAGCCATTATCAGTAATATTAGAAACATACAAAACAACGGTTACAGAGATAAAAATAATTGTCCGAATGTCGATTGCGGTAACGATAAAGATTTAGAAAGGGATTACGAGTTTTTTAAAAAGGCATACAAGACTTACATCACTTTTAATAAAGCGTGCGTCGATGCGGGGCATTACGTAGACAAGCAGATTTGCGATAATAAATTAGATATTTCAAAAGATTTTATAGGTTTTGGTTTTTCTAAAATAACATTCGAAGAAATTGCAAATTCCACGACCAACGACGCGATGATTAACAATTTGTTTGCTGTACTAATCTACCTATATTCCGGCACCGACTTCGATTACGATAAGCAAGGCAAACTCGAAGAATTAAACAATATGTTGCTTTACGCAACGCAAAACGTATTAAGGTCGTACAAGCTTTTAGAAAAAAGCAATAAGGCTTTTATCGTCGACCAATATGTTCTTAACTTTAACGAAGAGATGACCGAAGACCGTTACGAACAAGTAAGGGTTTTAAGAAAACAAAGAATATATACCGTTTCTTTAATGCCCTTGCTGATTAAAGCGTATACATCTATTGCAAAATACGTTATAAATTATCCGCAAAAAGAAATGAAAGATTATTTAAAAATAATTTTGGATAATCGCTGTCTAGACAAAAAGACGGGCAAACAAATTTGGATTTGGGACAAAGACGGATATAACCTAATGGTTAACCTGTACTATATTCTGGACCTATCCGACTTTTACACTTATTACGAAACTTACGAATTTCCTTATACCGGAGACGAAGATTCGTACAATCAAAGAATAGAAAAAATAAATCAATCGCACAAGCAGATTTTAGACAGTACAAGTTTAGAATACGAAGAAAAGATAAAGAAACTGGAAAATGAAATAAAGTCTTTATCTAAAAATCAAAACGCGTTAAAACCGATAGAAAACGAAGTTATCAATGTGGTAGACAAATATTTGGCAAACAACTTGTCTATGATTTTTACAAAAATGCTTAACGAAGCGAGCGATAAGAATTTGGAAGATTCTTCCTGCAATGTAGCAACGGCGTTTAAGCGGTTGTTTATGAGTTATTTTAGCACGGAAATAAAAAGCAAAATAGACGTCGGCAACATAACCGACGGAAGAATTGAAGATTCTCCTAAATACAAAGACTACGAAAACATTATGTTTAAACGTTTTGCAATGTGGATGGATTCTAACCTTTCCAAAGAATTAGGTTTATAATATTTTTACGGAGTGTTTTAAATGAAAAAAATCGCATATTTTTCTTATAAAGGCGGTGCAGGTAGAAGTTCGTTAGCATACAATACCATTCCGCTGTTAGCCGAAAAAATGGGTGCTACCGCAGAGCAACCGATTATCTTGCTCGATTTAGACGTAGACAGCGCGGGTATGACGTTTTTGTTGCAGTGCAACGATATGACTAAAGACGCATATTGCGTGCAAGATTTAGTTGCTGGCAAAATTCCGGGTATGACCAGAACGCCGGAAGATACCCCTTTAAAAAATCATCCGCTTTTCAGTAATTTAATTCCCGTCGGTAAAAAATTCGGTTTGCGCGGAGATAAAGACGATTCTATATTATTTCTTCCGGTAAAAACGGGCGCAGAAATTTCTTTCGAAGCAAGTTACGACCAAGCCGATAACTATTTACACGATTTGGCAAAACTCTGTAACAAGTATAACTGTAAAGCGTTGGTTTTAGATACGCCTACCGGCGACCAACTTACGGCGAAGTGGGCGCTGGAAGTGTCTACCGACATTTTAACGGTTATGAAAATAACTTTTCAATTCCGTCGCGGAACGATAGACTTTTTAAAAAGAAAAGATAAAGAATATTGTCTTAAAAATTTTGTCATCGTACCTAACGCAGTCCCGACCGAAGAGATTGTTATAGACGGTATTCCGTATAATTACCAAGCCGTAAAGAAAGAAATCGTAGACAGCGTTACCGAAAGCATAACCAGAAACAAGGTTAATGTCGATATGTTAAAAGACAACAAATTCGGTGTTCCCGAAGTAAAGAGATTTAAATTAAAAGAAAGTATTTTATATTGTTTAGACGAATTGACTCAAGACGAGAAGGTCGCTTTCGAGCAGTATAAACAAATTGCCGATATAATTTGCAGTAACTAAACGGGAAAATTATGACAAGAGACGAATGTGTAAGTAAAATAAAAAAACTTATTCCGGACGAAAACGTAAGAGACTGTGTTTTTTGCGGAGACAATAAAGACGAAGCGGAATTTTTAACGGCGCGGTCGGTTATTCTTAAATACTTTTCTAATATTTTTAATTTGGCTTTTATTTTTATATATTCCAGATATACGATATGGAAAACGGTTGACGGCGTTATAGACGAAACGACGCCGACCAACTTTTTGCGTGTTTTTAAAGAATTAGAAAAAATATATAAAGGAAGCCCGTTGACTTTCGACATTATAGAAAACTTGCTTGTAGATATACAGTTAGACATTGTAACGCAAGGTGCAATTTGTAAAGAGTTAAGGCTTACCAACAAAATTCTTAAAAGCAATAATTTCGCCAAATACGCGTACAAGGCTAAAAAATCAAGAAAAAGTTCAAGAGTATCCGAAGATGTTTCAATCGAAGAAAGGTACGACGAATTGGTCGACCTTTTAAGCGCGTTTCCTTTTCTTAGAGATTTAACTTTCGAAAAGAATAAAATCGAAAACATTGTTTTGTTTACCGGCACCGACTCGATTGAACTAAACAATATTTACAACATATCTATGACGCTTGATTCCGTGTACGGAGACGACATAGAAGCGTTTAACAAAAATTTAGATTCTAACTATACTATTATTTGCCGTGGCGGAATGTATTATTGTCTGGAAAGGATAGAATACAGTCAAGACGCCGACAACTCTAACGGATACATTTCTTTAAACTATTGGCTTATAGGAAGTTTTAACGAGAGTTTAGAATTAAAAATAGTAAACGACGCAAGTCGGTTATTGTCTACAACCGTTAACGAGTGTTTAGTTATTTCTTACGACACCGCTTTCGAAGATTATTCGTTTAGGTTTTTGGCGGATAACCAAGAAGACGATGCCGAAGACGAGTACCGTATAAGCAATTTTTATTCTATCAACTATAAGTATATCAAGAATTTGGCGTTAGCCATTTCCGACGTTATGCAAGAAAACGGTAGAGAAAGCATTACTGATTTTTACGGACGTAAACATCATTTTAATAAAATATCGAACGGTGTTAATTACAGGTATAACGACAGAGAAATTTATTATAGTTGGAGCGAGATTATATCTGTTTTAATGATAGAAGAAGGCACTACAAACGTATTGACATTTTTGTTAAAAACCGATAAAGACATAAAAGACAGGCTTTTACACAACTTAGAGTTTAGGCTCGGTAAAGAGCTGTTTTCTAAGGAAAGCATAGATTTAAAAATATCTAACGCATATAAAGAGTTTTGTCAAGAACAAGAAAAAGAGATGTCCGACGGAAACGCACAACTATTTAAAATGGAATTAAACGATAAATACGCCGAAATGTGTGCGAGAATAATTATCGTAGGTATTTCACATGCAATAAACGGCAACGATTTAACCGAGTATAAGCCGTCGTTTCCGCTTTCTATACGGTCTAAAATACGTGTATTAGACGAAATAAAAAGTGCGGATATTGGTTTAAATACCAAAATCGGAATGTTAAAACAAATTGTTTTGCAAACGTTTAAAACGCTTTATTGTTTTTATTACGGATTTTTCGGATATTTTAATATCAAAAAAGATTTCGACAACGAGTCTTTTTATAAAAGTATGTCCGCAAAAGAAATAAATGCCTATCAAAAGAAAGCCGAAGATTCTTTTAGAGACAGGGTAAACGGCAAACTGAAAGAGTTAGACGCAGACGAAAAAGGTTCTTATAAAGAGTTGCTTTTATCTTTTAAAGATTTTTGCTTAAAATGTGAAACCGACGGAAAAGAAAATTATTCCAGAATGTTAAAAGACGCTTTGGGTAAAAACAAAATTATGGATACGGGCGACATAGATTATCTTTTAAGGTGTTTCGACGGCGTTGACGATTACGACGATTTAGAAGAAATTATAGATAATATTAAATCTATTTTTAGTTATTTGCAAACGGGCAGAAAAAGAAAAAAGGCATCTTCGTTGGGTGCGATTTTCCCTTACGTCGCAACATGCGAGTATACGGATATTTCAAGGGACGGAAACGAAGTCTATCATTTTTCGGTAATATCCAGAACGGGACAAGAATTAAATATTCGTGTTTTAAGCGAATTTCAATATAAGTTAAACGAAAAATATTACTTTTTACCCAATAAAACAAGTTCCGACGAAAGGCTGAATCTTTGGATAGAGCCGGTTTTAATTAACTACAACAGTTTTGAGAATAAAAAAGATGACAGAAATTAAGTTAAGAAAAATCGAAAACAGCGACGACATAAAAAAAATATCCGAACTCATTTACGATACGGACCCGTATATTTATAAAGATTTATTGGGGAATAAAGAAACCGCTTATAATTTGTTTAAGATTTTAATAAACGATAAAAACTCGTTATTTTATCGCGACCATTTTTACGGAGCGTTTATCGGTAACGACATTGTGGGTATTATGTCCGTTATTGCAAGCGGGTATTCTTGGAACTCTGATTCCGTTCGTTTGGCGTATATGGAATTAGGCATAAAAATGCCCGACTGCGCTAAATCTGCAAACGATTATTTGTCCGAATCTTTTTCTAGAATAGGCGCAAAGTCTATGGCTTGTAACATATGCGTAAGCGGTGCGCACAGGCACAAGGGAATAGGGGATTTTTTGGTTAAAAAAATTATTTCCATCGCAGGAAGAAACCCGATTGAATTGTGCGTTATTGCCGATAATATTCCCGCGGTTAAACTTTACCAAAAAAACGGATTTGAAATAGTAGACCAAAAATTCGAATACGGCGGTTATAAGCAAGAAGACGTTTTGTGTTATTCTATGGTGCGTATGCCGTAATCGTCGAGCGGTTAAACAAGAGTTATACGTTTTTAATTTGTTTAAAAAAGACGTAAACGTCAAATAAGAATTACAATTTATAAAAAACAATAACAGGCGGGTTTAAAATGGCAGAACTAATAAAAAAATTAACCGAACTAGAAGATTGTTTAGCGGAACTCGAATCCGAAGAACCTGACGACGAAGAGAACGAAGAATTATACGCCGAATGGGAAGCACGGGTAGACGAGATATGCGGACAAATAGAAGACATTAAAACCCAATTGGGAGAAAACGTTTACAATATAAAACGAAAAGAGATAAAAGATTATTCGATAGAAGAATATAACGAATTTTTTAAGGCGGTAGAATCGGCATTAGATAAAACCGACGAAGAAAATAAAAAAGAGTTTTTGGCTTATGCAAAAAACAATATAGAACTAACGGAAAATATTCGTTATATATGCGACCTAATAGAAAAAGCGGACGGGGTATCTATTTCTTATCTTCAAAGAAGAATGGGCATAGGCTACGTAAAAGCCGGCAACATAGTGTTTGCGCTAGAAGACTTGGGCGTAATAGAAGGTATAAACGAAAATCCTGTAAGAAAAGTGCTTAAAAACAGATTTAACAAACTAAAAGCATTGTTAAACGAATAAGCAGATATGATTTTAAGGTAAAAGCATATTAAAACGTTATCGAACACAATACTTAACAAAAAAACTCAACTTGCAAAAAGTTGAGTTTTGTGTTTTTAAACTAAAAATTTTTACTAAATACCGTAATTATTAAGGTGTTTGGGTTTTATTTGTTCAAGCAAGAAGCCGTAACATTACTTATTTTTTTTGTAAAAAATAAGGCTAACGGATATACCGAAAGAAATCCCGAAACATATTCCGATTGCTATCCCGACCATACTGTTTAGCACGTGTATAAAAACGACGCTTAAAAGTATTGCCATTACCATTCCGAAAATTATCCCTAAAACTATACCTTTGTTTTTCATAAGAATATTTAATAAGTCCCTTATACTAGTGATAAAATTATAATAAAAACATATCCGTCCCGACTATGCGGAATTTAATCTTCTAACCCTAAAATATAGTCGGTTGTTTCGTTAAAAAACCTTGCAAGAGTTATTATGGCGCTTGCAGTCGGTTCCGTTTTACCTAATTCCCACTTTGCAATCGCCGATTGGCTAATTCCCGTTTTAACGGCAAGTTGCATTTGGCTTAAATTTTTGGAAATTCTTAGTTCCTTTAATTTGTCTTTAAATTCCATACAGGTATTATAAATAAAATAAAGTCTTAAAATACTTGACAAGTCTTATAAGACTTGATATAATACAAAAAAAGGAGAAAAGAATATGAACGTTGTTTTATCGCAAGAAGAAAAGAAGTTAGGGAATTGGTCGTTTACCGATACGGCAAACGGTTTAGAGTATAATAACGATATAGTTATTACAGACAAGCGGTTTATTTACCAGAAAGAGCATAAGGGCGGAAATATGCAAAGGAGCATAAGCAGGTTTGACGTTGGCGTAAACAATATAAAAGGAATAAACACTTTTTTCGGGGTTAACCCACCAAGCAGTCTTTGGCTTGTTTTGGTTATTTGCGGAATAGTCTTTTTTGCTTTTGGTCTTATTACTTTAATTTCGGGCGAAGGTGCAGGCGGTTTTATGCTGGCAGTAGGTTTGGCGCTTGGCGTAATAGGGTTTATTATAAGAAATCGCAATAAAAATGGCTCGGTAAAGGCAAGAAAACCGAAATTTACAATTCAATTAGAAACTAAAACGCCTATCGGCAGTGTTTACGGAATAGGTTTTGACAATCAAATTGCTTTAAGAAAAAAATCGCCGTATAACGTTTTTGTTTTAGTATTACTTACCTTGTGCTGTGTAGTGCCCGGTGTAGTTTACTATTTCGTTAAGAAAAACAAAAATAAAGACGGCATAGATATTCCCGAAGCGGTTGCGGTAGAAGTGGTAGAAACTTTGGGTTCGCTTATTTTTTAACGGTAATTAAAACGTAAAACCAAAGGTCTAACGAATTTTCGTTAGACCTTTGGTTTTATATGCTAAATAAAATTTAATGCGGAAATACAGAACGCATTACTGCGGTATTTTAAATTACCCAAAAAATTATGCGATTGCGGAAATCAAGGTTTTAACGGCAAGCGCAAAAAGGATAAGCGCGCCGAACCACTGCGCGTATTTCCCCAACAACTGCCCTAAATACTTGCCAAGCAACAGCGACGCAGAAACTATTAAAAAGGTTACTCCGCCTATTATCAGCGCAGGTAAAAACGGTGCGGAAAAACTTATCGACAAGGTAACGCCTATAAGCAAAGCGTCTACGCTTGTGGCAACGCCCTGAACGGCAAGCATTCCGAAAGAGAAATTCCCCGTTTTTACAACGGGTTGCTCGGTCGGTTTTTTTTCGTTCTTTTTTTCTATTAAAACGTCAACCACCACTTTAACGGCAAGAACGAAAAAGACTGCCGAAACTATGTAATCGGTTCCGCGAATGTAATCGGAAAAAAGCGAACCAACGTAAAACCCCAATACGGGCATAACAAACTGAAACAGCGCAAACGCCACGGGCATTGCCCATTCTTTTAATTTAGACAGGCTTTGTTTGTATGTGGTGCAGTTAGCGATAGTAACGGCGCTTGCGTCCATAGACATAGCGATGCCGATTAAAACTATTTCCCAAACGCTCATACGGTACTCCTTTCGGTGTATTCTATCAAAATATATTGCATTTGTCAAAAGAAAATGATACAATATTTATATGATAAAAATATCCGAAAAGTGGGACGAAATTTTACAAGAAGAGTTTACTTCGCCCACGTATATCAAACTGAGAGAATTTTTAAAAACCGAATATTCTACGCATACGGTTTACCCGTCTATGTACGATATTTTTAACGCATTTAAAAAAACCCCGTTCGAACAAATAAAGGTGGTGTTGCTAGGTCAAGACCCTTATCACGAATACGGCCAGGCAATGGGGCTTTCTTTTTCCGTTCCCGACGGAAAGGAAATTCCGCCGTCGCTTGTTAATATTTATAAAGAGATACGCTCGGAACTAGGCGTTGCACCAAAACCTTCGGGCAACCTGACGGCGTGGGCAGAACAGGGCGTTTTGCTTTTGAACACCGTACTTACCGTGCGAGAACACTATGCAAATTCTCATAAAGGAAAGGGTTGGGAAGCGTTTACCGATTCGGTTATATCTAAAATTTCCCGACAAAAAGAAAACGTCGTGTTTTTACTGTGGGGCGCAAACGCGCGTTCTAAAAAACCGCTTATAGACGCAACCAAACACCTTGTGTTAGAGTGCGCCCACCCTAGTCCGCTTTCGGCGTATAACGGGTTTTTCGGTTGCGGACACTTTTTAAAAACCAACGAATATTTAATTTCTTGCGGTAAAACACCGATAGATTGGAGCAGATAATGAAGTACGTAGTAATTTTGGGTGACGGAATGTCCGATTACCCGCTTAAAGAACTAAACGGCAAAACACCGCTAGAAGTAGCAGACAAACCGTTTATAGACAGTCTTGCAAAAGTTTCCGAAACAGGGCTTTTAAAAACCGTACCGTCGGGTATGAAAGCCGGTTCTGACGTTGCCAACCTTTCGGTTTTAGGCTTGCAACCGGAAATTTCTTATACGGGCAGGTCGCCGTTAGAAGCGTCTAGTATAGGAATAAGTTTAGCGGATACCGACGTAACGTACAGGGCAAACCTAGTAACACTGTCGGGTAACGGAGAATATTCCGATTTAACTATGCAAGATTACGGCGCAGGCGAAATTTCTACCGAAGAAGCCGAAGTTTTAATAGATTTTTTAAAGCAACACATAGACAATTATGCACGCACCCTGTATTCGGGCGTAAGTTACAGGCATTGCTTGGTAAGAAAAAACTTTTGTCCCGTAGGCGGATTTACCCCGCCACACGATATTACGGGCAAACCCGTTAAAGACTATCTGCCTAAAAACGCAGAAATGCTTGACTTAATGCAAAAATCTTATGCGTTGCTAAAAAATCACCCGCTCAACGCAAAAAGAATACAAGACGGCAAAAACCCCGCAAACTCCCTTTGGCTTTGGGGCGAAGGCACAAAACCTTGTATAGAAAACTATCAAAATAAATTCGGCGTAAAAGCCGGTATGATTTCTGCGGTAGACTTGCTTAAAGGCATTGCTATGCTTTCGGGAATGGAAATAATAAACGTAGACGGTGCGACGGGCACGTATAAAACGAATTTTACGGGCAAGGCAAAGGCTTGCGTAGACGCGCTTAAAAACGGCTTAGACTTTGTGTATATTCATATGGAAGCCCCCGACGAATGCGGACATCAGGGCGATTTAAAACATAAAATTTATTCTATTGAACAGATAGATAAGGTCGCAAAGTACGTCGTAGAAGAACTAAACAAAACGGGCGAAAGGTTTAGGGTTTTAATTTGCCCAGACCACCCCACGCCGATTTCTACCAAAACTCACGCAAGCGACCCCGTGCCGTACCTGTTGTATACTAGCGATAAAAAACTTTCGGGCGCAACTTCGTATACCGAAAAGACTGCACAAAACAGCGGTATTTTTTACCACGACGGCATATCTTTAATGAAAAGGTTTTTTGCTAAAACCACTTGCTAAACGGCAAAAATTGTCTGTTTTTGCCGTAAAACCCTTAAAATAACAATAAAGTACTTGACTTTTTTCGGGGGGGGGTACAATAGTATTAGATTATTATTTGCCCGATTTAGGTTAGGTAAATAAAAAAGTTTTTTAAGGGAGAACTAAAAATGAAAAAACTACTAACGCTTTTACTGTCGTTATTCGCGCTGGCGTGCGTACCCCTAACGCTTACCGCTTGTGACTTAGGCGGAACGCATACGCACACTTTTGGCGAATGGGTAGCAGAAGTACCTGCAACCTGCACGACAAACGGAACAAAAGCACACAAAGACTGTACCGAATGTAACAAACATTTCGATAGCGACGGTAAGGAGATAGCAGACTTAACTATCCCTACAAGCCATACATTTGGAAGTTGGGTGGCAAAAGTGCCCGAAACCTGCACCACCGACGGTGTAAAAGGGCATAAAGACTGTACCGTTTGCAATAAGCACTTTGACGTTTTCGGAACAGAAATAACCGATTTAACCATACCGGCAGGTCATAGTTACGGCGAATGGGTAACTAACGGAAACGGCACGCATACAAAAACCTGTGCTAACGATAGCACTCATACGGTAACGGAAAACTGTCACGGCGGTACGGCAACCGCAACCCAAAAAGCAATTTGTTCCGACTGCGGGGCAGAATATGGTGACTTTGCCGAACAGCAACCTTCTTCGCCGAGCGAAGAAACGCCTTCCGGTCAGCAACCTTCTTCGGCGTACAGTCAGGGGTTAGAATTTAAAGCAACCGATTATAGCGGATATTGGGTAAAAGGCATAGGCACTTGTACCGATACAGAAATTGTTATACCTGCCGAATACGGCGGGGAAAAGGTAATAGGTATAAGCTACGATGCGTTTAAGGATTGTACAAGTATAACAAGCGTAGTTCTTTCTAGCGGTATAAAAACCATAAGTAGTTATGCGTTTGATGGTTGTACGGGTTTAACAAGCATAACTATCCCCGATACCGTAGAAACTATATATTCGTCTTCGTTTAGTGGTTGTACAAATTTAACCGAAATAATTATATCGGAAAACAACAAAGATTATAGTGTAGATAACGGCGTTATATATAATAAAGAAAAAACTCAGTTATGTGCGTATCTACCGTCTAACACCGCCGAATCTTTTACCGTTCCCGACGGCGTAACAGATATAGAAGGACATGCGTTTAGTTATTGCAATTTAACAAGCATAGTTATTTCTAAAGACGTAACTAAAATAGATTACGGTAATTTAGCGTTAAGTTGCGAAAGTTTGGCAAGCATAACGGTCGCAAACGGCAATACGGTATATGGTAGCGCAGACGGTATATTATACAACAACGACAAAACGACAATGCTTTACGTTCCCGAAGCGATAAGCGGTAAAATAACAATTCCCGACAGTGTAACTAGTATAGGAAGCTCTCTGCTTTCACTCCATAAAAGTTTAACAAGCGTAGTAATCGGTAACGGCGTAACTGATATAAAAGGCGCATTTATCAATTGTACGGGTTTAGAAAGCGTAACAATCGGTAGCGGTGTAACTGATATAAACCAAAACACGTTTAAGGGTTGTACTAGTTTAACAAGCGTAACCATATCGGAGAACAACCAAACTTATTGCGTAGAGAACGGTGTTATATATAATAAAGACAAAACAAAATTAGTGTTATATTTACAGTTTAACACTGCCGAATCTTTTACCGTTCCCGACAGTGTAACTACTATATGGGGTTATGCGTTTCAGAACTGTACAAGTTTAACAAGCATAATTATTCCTGCTTCCGTAACAAAAATGGGGTATCAATCGTTTGACGGTTGTAGTAATTTAAAAACAGCATATTATAAAGGCGATAAAACACAATGGTATAAAATCAAAGAAGACAACCACTATACTGACTATCTCAGCGCCACAGTGTATTATTACAGCGAAAACGAGCCGACGGGAGAAGGCAACTACTGGCATTACGACAACAACAGCGTGCCTACCGTATGGGAAAGCAAAGGCAACTAGGTTTTAAGGCAAGCAAAACAACAGATTGCAAAGTTTGGTAAACGACAAA
>CAYYYD010000017.1:10111-28057 GCA_964475885.1 uncultured Christensenella sp. | reverse complement strand
GACTAAAAACTTAATAAAGGCAGATAAAAAAAAGACCGTGGTGCGGTCTTTTTTTTATGCGTCGGACATAGATATTATCATATAAAATTTTACGGCTTAGTAAAAAAAGGTTATGCGACAAGAAAAACCATATAACTACAAAAGCCGACAAAATAAACTAAAAACGGTGTACTATAATGTTTTTTGCTTTAAGAGTAAACAAAAAATTCGTTTGCGTTGCGGTGCTTACGGTTTTAGCGATAATTTCTGTGTTTACGTTAAGTTTTAGCGGTGCGTACGTTGTGTTCGGCGGTAGGACTGTAAGAAAGTTGCCGATATATTCGGTAGAACGACAAGACAATAAAATAGCCATTTCGTTCGACTGTGCTTGGGGAACGGACTACACCGACAAACTTTTAGAAACCATGCGACAAGAAGACGTTAAGTGTACTTTTTTTGCGGTGGAGTTTTGGGTAAAAAAACATTCCGACTACGTAAAAAAGATTTCCAATTACGGGCACGAACTAGGCACTCATTCTGCAACGCACCCGTATATGAGCAAACTAGATAAGCAGGCGGTAATAAACGAACTTAGCAGTTCGACAGACGCCATACAACAGATTACGGGCAAAAATGTTAAAGTGTTTAGACCGCCGTACGGAGATTACAACGATAATCTAATACAAACGGCTTCGGAATTGGGGCTTTATACCGTGCAGTGGGATGTAGACAGTTTAGATTGGAAAGACTTATCTGCCGACGAAATAGTTAATAGGGTTGTGTCTAGGGTAAAAAAAGGTTCTATCGTGTTATTCCATAATCAGGGTTTGCACACCGCCCAAGCGTTGCCGACAATAATAAGCGCGCTAAAGCAAAAGGGGTTTGAGTTTTGTACGGTGGGCGAACTTATTTACGAGCAAGACTATTATATTTCGGCAGACGGCAGACAGTTTAAAAATTCATAGGAAAATCTTTGGAGGAAATAGATATATGAACTATGTACAAGAAAACAACAACAGGGTGTTTATCAGCGGGGAAATTCTGACCGACGCCGAATTTTCGCACGAAGTGTACGGCGAAGGGTTTTACGAGATGAACGTTAAAGTTGCGCGCCTTTCGGGGCAAGAAGATATTTTGCCCGTAACCGTTTCGGAAAGGTTGATTGCCGAAGAAAACCTTAAAAAGGGCGTAACGGTAAACGCTTTGGGACAGTTTAGAAGTTACAATAAACTTGTAGACGGAAAGTCTAAACTAATGCTTACAGTCTTCGTAAGGGAAATTTTGTCGGGCATTGTGGCAAAAAATCCTAACAATATAGTTTTGTGCGGATACGTTTGCAAACCGCCCGTATACAGAACCACGCCGTTTAACCGAGAAATAGCGGACATTTTAATCGCCGTAAACCGTTCTTACAACAAGTCCGATTATATACCGTGTATCGCTTGGGGCAGAAACGCTAGGTTTGCCAAAAACTTAGAAGTCGGCGAAAGAATAGCGATAGCCGGAAGAATTCAGAGCAGAGAATACCAAAAGCGTTTGTCCGACGACGACGTTAAAATTTTAACCGCCTACGAAGTGTCTATAAGCAAACTGGTCGCTTACGACAATGTAGATTCGTTTGACGTAGACGCAGAGTTCGGCGAATTAAGTCAAATAAAAACCGCCGACAGCAACGGCGTGTACGCCGAATATTAAACTAAATATTTCGGTATATCGTAAACCCGACGGAATTTTTAGCCGTCGGGTTTTGCCGTGTTTGAATAAAAAAATAAATAAAAATGAAAATATTCATAATTTTATTCATAAAACGGAAAATAAATGAAAAAAAATTTGAATATATTGCAAATTTTGTTTGACAAGACAAAAGCAAAAGACTTATAATATACTCACAAAGTCAAGCCGACTTTTCGGAGGATTGTTATGGAAAAGAAAGACATTAAAAAAGTAGTTTTGGCATATTCGGGCGGTTTAGATACTTCTATTATAATTCCTTGGCTTAAAGAGAACTATAATAATTGCGAAGTTATTGCTGTTGCCGGTAACGTAGGTCAGGCGGACGAACTTGACGGTTTAGAAGAAAAAGCGTTAAAAACGGGTGCGTCTAAACTTTATGTTTTAGATTTAACCGACGATTATGTAGATAATTATATTATTCCCACAATGAAAGCGGGCGCTCTTTACGAAGAGTATTATTTGGGTACCAGCCACGCACGTCCGTGCATAGGCAAGGCGCTTGTGGAAATAGCCATTAAAGAAGGCGCCGACGCAATCGTGCACGGGTGCACGGGAAAGGGCAACGACCAAGTTCGTTTCGAACTTGCGTTTAAGTATTTTGCGCCCAATATAAAAATCATTGCTCCTTGGCGCGAATGGAACATTAAATCTCGCGAAGAAGAAATAGAGTACGCCGAAGCGCACAATATTCCGCTTAAAATAAGCAGAGAAACCAACTATTCTAAAGATAAAAACTTATGGCATTTATCTCACGAAGGTATGGATTTAGAAGACACGGGCAACGAACCGCAGTACGAAAAAGAAGGGTTTTTGGAAATGGGCGTTTCGCCCGTCAAAGCGCCCGACAAACCTACCTACATAGAATTGGAATTCGTAAAAGGCGTTCCCGTTTCGCTTAACGGCAAAAAAATGAGCGCCAAAGAAATTATTTTGGGGCTTAACAAGGTTGGCGGAGAAAACGGCATAGGTATTGTAGACATAGTAGAAAACAGGCTTGTCGGTATGAAGTGCCGCGGTGTATACGAAACGCCCGGCGGTGCTATTTTATACAAGGCGCACAGCGTGTTAGAATCTATTTGTCTAGACAAAATGACTATGCACGAAAAACAGAAACTTGCAATAACTTTCGGCGAACTCGTTTACAACGGGCAGTGGTTTACGCCTTTACGCGAATCTATAAGCGCATTCGTAGACAAAACGCAAGAAAGGGTTACGGGTAAGGTAAGGCTTAAACTTTACAAGGGCAATATGATTAACGCGGGTGTATGGAGCGATTATTCGTTATACAGCGAGCAGATTGCCACTTTCGGCGAAAGCGATTACAATCAAAAAGATGCCGAAGGATTTATAAACCTTTACGGTTTGCCTGTTAAAGTTTTGGCAGAAGTAAACAAAAAGAACGCTAAGTAACAGAAGGTCTTAAATGCAACTAAAAGGCAAAAAGGTCGTGTTTTTAGGCGACAGTATTACGGAAGGGCACGGGGCAAGCGACATAGAACATCGCTATACAAACGTGTTCGGTAAACTAGCCGAATGTGAAATTTACGTAGACGGTGTCGGCGGAACGAGAATTGCAAAACAGCATACTCCGTCTGAAAATAAACAGCACGATTTGGATTTTGTCGGTCGAGTTTCGGGTTTGCCCGACGACGCCGACGTAGTAGTGGTGTTTGGCGGAACGAACGACTTCGGGCACGGCGACGCGCCGTTCGGCGAGTTTTCGGACAGAACGGAAAATACTTTTTGCGGTGCGGTGCATACGTTGTGCCAAAAACTGCTTAAAAAGTATTACGACAAGACTATCGTTTTTATAACGCCTTTACATCGTTTAGACGAAAACGAACTTGTAAATGCGTACGGAAAACCGCGTAAATCTCTTTACGAGTACGTAGATACCATAAGAAAGGTTTGCGAATACTATTCTTTGCCGGTATTGGATTTATACAAAACAATCGCTATACAACCGAGCGTAGAAATTATTAAACAACGGTATATGCCCGACGGGTTGCACCCGTCCGATTTGGGCGCCGAAAAGATAGCAATACGATTAAAGCAATTTCTTTGTAATTTGTAAACGATAATTTTTTATTTTTTTTTGCCCGTCGCAAAAGACGGGCAAAAACCCGTTATAACGGATAGGAGTAATTATGGCAAAAATGTGGGCGGGTAGGACAAGCGGACTTACCGACAAAGTTGCAGACGATTTCAATTCGTCTATATCTTTCGACAGTAAAATGTTCAGGCAAGATATTACGGGAAGTATGGCGCACGCTTCTATGCTCGGCTATAAAAACATAATAACGCAACAAGAAGCCGACGTTTTAATCGACGGGCTTCAATCTATTTTGTCCGACCTAGAAAACGGCAGTCTTACATTCGATTATTCTGCCGAAGACATACATATGTTTGTAGAACAGGTTTTAACCGAAAGGGTCGGCGAAGTGGGTAAAAAACTTCATACGGCAAGAAGCCGTAACGACCAAGTCGCCTTAGATTTCAGAATGTACGTAAAAGACCAAACGGGCGTTATTAAAGGTCTACTTAAAAAGTTGGTCGGCACTATTACCGACAGGGCAGAACAGTACGCAAAAACCATAATGCCCGGCTACACGCATTTACAACGCGCGCAACCCGTTACGTTCGGTCATCATTTAATGGCTTACGCGTTTATGTTTTTACGCGACCTAGACAGGCTTTTAGACTGTTACAAACGCACCGACGTTTGCCCCATAGGTTGTTGTGCGCTTGCGGGAACCACGTTTAATACCGACAGGGTTTACGAAACAAAAAAACTAGGGTTTTCGGAAGTATGCCTAAACAGTATAGACGGCGTTTCGGACAGAGATTTTTGTGTAGAATTTATTTCGGTATGCTCGCTTATAATGGCGCACCTTTCCAGGTTTGCCGAAGAAATAATACTTTGGTCTAGTTGGGAGTTTAAGTTTGTAGAACTTTCAGACGATTATACTACGGGTTCGTCTATAATGCCACAAAAGAAAAACCCCGATATGGCAGAACTCGTTCGCGGTAAAACGGGCAGGGTTTACGGCGATTTAATCGGTATGCTAACCGTGTTAAAGGGGTTACCGCTTGCCTATAACAAAGATATGCAAGAAGATAAAGAGTGCTTGTTCGACGCTTCGGAAACGGTTATCGCCTGCCTTACCATATTCGAAAAAATGATAAAAACGCTTACGGCAAACACCGACAATATGAAAAAGAGCGCAAGCAAAGGCTTTATTAACGCTACCGACCTTGCCGATTATCTGGTAGGTAAGGGGTTGGCGTTTAGAAACGCTTACAAAATTTCGGGTACGATAGTTAAAGACTGTATCGCAAACGGTAAAGTTTTAGAAGAATTGACATTGGCGGAATACAAAAAATACTGCGATTTAATTGACAAAGACGTTTACGACGCCATAGATTTAAGCGTATGCGTAGAAAAACGCGGTTCGCTTGGCGGAACTTCCTATCAGTCGGTAAAATCTCAAATAGAATACGTTAGGAATAAAATTTCAAATGACTAAAATTTTTATTGACGGAAGCGCCGGTACGACGGGGCTTCGTATTCATCAAAGGCTGTCGGAATTAAAAGACATACAACTGCTTACTCTTTCGGAAGAGTTGCGTAAAAACGACGACGCAAGAAAAAAAATGATAAACGCTTCGGATGTTACGTTTTTATGTCTTCCCGACGATGCGTCTAGGCAGTCGATGACTTTGCTAGACAACGACAAAACAAAAATAATAGACACGTCTACCGCGCACAGGGTGGCGGACGGTTGGGTTTACGGCTTTCCCGAACTTAACGGATACCGAGAAAAAATAAAAAATTCCAGGTTCATAGCAAACCCCGGTTGTCACGCAAGCGGTTTTATAGCGCTTGTTAATCCTTTAACGCAAAACGGGCTGATAGACAAAAGTTCGCTTTTAACCTGTTTTTCGGTAACGGGGTATACGGGTGGCGGAAAGTCTATGATAAAAGACTATTCCGAAAACCCGCAAAAACTTTCGGCACCCAGACAGTACGGGCTTACGCAAACGCACAAACATATTCCCGAAATTATAAAGGTGTGCGACCTTTCTGCTCGCCCGTGTTTTTGCCCGATAGTAGGAAATTTCCCCTGCGGTATGCAGGTAACCGTTCCCTTAAACAAAAAAGATTTAAAGTGTTCGGTAAAAGAGTTAAAAGATTTTTACAAAAGCATATATAACGGAAAGGTCGTGTACTATAACGACTCTCCGTCCGAAAACGGGTTTACGTCGGCTTCGGCGCTTGCCGGGAAAGACAGTATGGAAATATCCGTTTTAGGTAGCGAAGAATGGATTCTGCTCGTGTCTCGTTTCGATAATTTAGGAAAGGGCGCAAGCGGTTCTGCCATACAAAATATGAATATAATTTTAGACAGAGAAGAAACGAACGGACTTGTACTGTAAAAGGAGAAAACGATGAAGATTATCGACGGCGGCGTATGTAGCGCAAAAGGGTTTTTGGCTAACGGTATTTACTGCGGAATAAGAAAAAACAAACTAAAAAAAGACCTTGCGCTTATTTACAGCCAAGTGCCTGCAACGGCTTCGGGTGTGTATACGACCAATCTGGTAAAAGGCGCACCGCTTAAAGTTACGCAAAAAAACATTTCCGACGGACGCGCTCAGGCGGTTATATGCAACAGCGGAAACGCAAACACCTGCAATATAAACGGAGAAGAGATTGCGCTTAAAACCTGCAAGATTTTGGCGGATACGCTTAATATCGACCAAACCGATGTGGTTGTCGCTTCTACGGGCGTAATAGGTCAACCGCTTGATATTTCGCCCATAGAAAAAGGAATACCCCAACTTGTTAAAGGTTTGTCGAAAGACGGCGGTCGAGATTGCGCGCAAGCCATTATGACGACCGATACCGTTTACAAAGAAGTTGCGGTAGAGTTTACCGTAGACGGTAAGGTTTGTAAAATGGGCGGTATAGCCAAGGGTAGCGGAATGATTCACCCCGATATGGCGACTATGCTGGTATTTATTACGACGGACGCCAAAATTTCTAAATCGGCGTTAGACAAGGCATTAAAAACTGATATTCGAAACACCTTTAATATGCTTAGCGTAGACGGTGACACTTCTACTAACGATATGGTTATAGTGCTTGCAAACGGTATGGCAGAAAATTCCGAAATACAAGAAGACTCGGCAGACTTTTTAGAATTTATGAAAGCCTTAAACACGGTAACCGTCGGTTTGTGCAAGATGATTGCGGGCGACGGCGAAGGCGCAACCAAACTTTTAGAGTGCGTAGTTTCGGGTGCCAAAGATACGATGACTGCAAAAACCGTTGCAAAAAGCGTTGTGTGTTCTAGTTTGCTAAAAGCGGCGATGTTCGGGGCAGACGCTAACTGGGGCAGGGTTTTGTGCGCTATCGGGTACAGTAAAGCAGATGTAGACATAAACAAAATCGACGTAAGTTTTAAGTCGAACAAAGGTGAAATTTTAGTATGCAAAAAGGGTAACGGCGTAGACTTTTCCGAAGAAAAGGCAAAAGAAATTCTGTTAGAAAAGGAAATAGATATTTTGGTAAATCTGGGTTCCGGCGAATGTTCTTCGGTTGCGTGGGGTTGCGACCTGACGTACGACTACGTAAAAATCAACGGAGATTACCGTACCTAAACAAAGGAGAAAACAATGGACAATCATTTTTCAAACTTGCAACGTGCCGAAGTTTTAACGCAGGCGCTTCCGTATATAAAAAATTATAACGGCAAAATAGTGGTTATTAAATACGGCGGAAACGCTATGATAAACGAGTCTTTAAAAGAACAGGTTATGGAAGACATTGTTTTGCTGTGGCTTATAGGCGTTAAGGTCGTTTTGGTTCACGGTGGCGGTCCCGAAATCAGCGAAATGATGGAAAAACTCGGCAAGCACGCGCAGTTCGTAGACGGGCTAAGGGTAACCGATAAAGAAACGGTAGAAATAGCGCAAATGGTTTTAGCCGGAAAAGTAAACAAGTCGCTGGTAAATTATTTAGAAAGCAAAGGCGGAAACGCGATAGGTATTTCGGGTATAGACGGAAAACTTATACAAGCGAAAATGCGCGACGAAAAGTTGGGCTTTGTGGGGGATATAACCGACATAAACATTAAGCCCGTAGTAGATTTAATAGATAAAGGGTATATTCCCGTCGTTTCTACCATAGGTTGCGACGAGCACGGCAATACGTATAACATAAACGGAGATACGGCGGCTTCGCATATCGCAAGCGCGCTGGGTTGCGAAAGGCTTATTATGATGACGGATATTGCGGGCATACTAAAAGACAAAGACGACAGCAGTACGCTTATTCCGTGCATAACGATAAAACAAGCCGAACAACTTAAAAAAGACGGAATAATAACCGGCGGTATGATACCTAAGGTAGACTGTTGCATAGAAGCCATAAACAAGGGCGTTAAAAACGTTACCATAATGGACGGGCGTGTACCCCATTCCATTCTTATGGAAATTTTAACCGACGAAGGCGCCGGCACTATGGTAAAAGGAAACTGAGTATGACAGATATTATCGGGTTAGATAAAACTTATGTAGCCAATACTTATGCAAGAAATCCCGTACAGATTATAAAGGGTAAAGGCTGTATTGCAACCGATGTAAACGGCAAAAAATACATAGATTTTGGTTCGGGTATAGGCGTCAACGTTTTCGGGTATTCGGATACGAAATGGAAAAACGCTGTAAAAAAACAGTTAAACAAGGTTCAGCATACTTCTAATTTATATTATACGGAACCGTGTGTAAAACTTGCAGAAGCACTGTGTAAAAGAACGGGACTGAAAAAAGTGTTCTTTTCCAACTCGGGTGCGGAAGCCAACGAGTGCGCCATAAAAATCGCCAGAAAATACGCTAGCGAAAAAAGGGGTAAAGACTGTTTTAACGTAGTAACGCTTGTAAACAGTTTTCACGGTAGAACGATTACTACCCTTTCCGCAACGGGACAAGACGGTTTTCATAAACTGTTTAATCCTTTGACAAAAGGTTTTTTATACGCCCAAGCGGGCGACCTTAAAACCATAGAAAACTATATTAAAAACGATAACGTCGCAGGCGTTTTAATAGAATGTGTACAGGGTGAAGGCGGTGTTATTCCGCTAGACGCCGACTTTATAAAATCGTTAGAAAAACTTTGTAACCAAAACGACGTTTTGTTTATGATAGACGAAGTTCAAACGGGCAATGGAAGGTGCGGTGAACTTTATGCGTATATGAACTACGGCGTAAAACCCGATGTGGTTACGACTGCCAAGGGTTTAGGCGCAGGCTTACCGATAGGCGCTTGTTTAATAGGCGAAAGGGCGCAAAACGTTTTAGGTCTCGGCGAGCACGGTTCTACTTTCGGCGGGAACCCCGTGGCGACCGCAGGCGCGCTTAACGTAGTAGAAAGGCTGAACTCGGAGTTTTTGCGTTCGGTAAAAGAAAAAAGCCAGTTTGTTTTTTCGTATTTAGCTAATAAAAGCGGAATAGAAAGCGTAACCGGGCTGGGGCTTATGATAGGCATAAAAACGGTAAAGCCTGCAAAAGACGTGGTAAAAGAATGTATAAATAACGGTGTGTTGTGTCTTACCGCAAAAGACAAGGTAAGGTTGTTGCCACCGCTTAATGTAAGCAAAAAACTTCTTAAAAAGGCGTTAGACGTTATTTTAGAAGTATCTAGAACAGAATGACAGGTAGTATATGAAATTAAAATCCAAAAACTTTTTAAAACTTTTAGATTTCACTCCGCAAGAAATAGAGTATTTGCTGGACTTGGCAAAAGACCTTAAAGACAAAAAAAAGCGGGGTAAAAAACACCAATACCTAAAAGGCAAAAACATTGCGCTTATATTCGAAAAGTCTAGTACCAGAACGCGTTGCGCGTTCGAAGTTGCGTCTAACGATTTGGGTATGAATACCACATACATAGAAACTTTTACGTCGCACTTCGGCAAAAAAGAAAGCGTAAAAGATTCGGCAAAGGTATTGGGCAGAATGTTCGACGGCATAGAATATCGCGGTTACGGGCAAGAGATTGTAGAAACGCTTGCGTCAAATTCCGGCGTTCCCGTTTGGAACGGGCTTACCAACGAATTTCACCCCACGCAGATACTTGCCGACCTTTTGACCATTAAAGAGCATTTCGGGTACTTAAAGGGTATAAAATTAGTATATATGGGCGACGCCGGATATAATATGGGTAATTCTTTAATGGTAGGTTGCGCAAAAATGGGTATGCATTTCGTTGCGTGCGCGCCCGACGATTATTACCCTAATAACGAACTTATAGAAGAATGTAAAAAAATAGCCGAGCAGACGGGCGCAATATTAGAGTTTACAAAAGATACCCAAACGGCAACTAAAAACGCCGATGTAATTTATACCGACGTATGGGTGTCTATGGGCGAATCGGACGACGTATGGAATTACCGTATAAAAGACCTTATGCCGTACAGGGTTACCGCCGATATTATGAAAAACGCAAAGCCCGACGCAAAGTTTATGCACTGTTTACCAGCCTTTCACGATATGAAAACAAGCGTAGGCAAAGCCACTTACGAAAAGTTCGGTATAGACTGTATGGAAGTTACCGACGAAGTGTTCGAAAGCGAGCAATCTATCGTGTTCGACCAAGCCGAAAACAGGCTTCATACCATAAAGGCGGTAATGTTGGCGACATTAAAGTAACTTTTGCTTTTGTAAAA
The DNA here is from genome assembly GCA_964475885.1 of uncultured Christensenella sp. Classification (GTDB taxonomy): domain Bacteria; phylum Bacillota; class Clostridia; order Christensenellales; family Borkfalkiaceae; genus UBA1259. The sequence continues at coordinate 17,615 of CAYYYD010000017.1, read as the reverse complement.
GCAGGCTTATTAGGTTGCCTTACACAATAAAAAAATAACCCGAACGTTCGTCGTTCGGGTTTTTACGTTGACTATGGGCACAAAATTTGTTACAATTAAATTATATGAAAAAAGTTACCAAAATAATGTTTGTGTGCCATGGGAACATTTGCCGTTCGCCCATGGCGGAATTCGTGTTTAAAGACATTGTAAATAAGGCGGGCGTAAGCGACCGTTTTATAATAGAGTCTTCTGCCACAAGTTACGAAGCGATAGGTGGTTCGGTACACAGAGAAACTGCAAAAATCCTTAACGAAAAGGGTATAGACTGTTCTAAAAAACACGCCGTAAAACTGCAATGTAGCGATTACGAAAACTACGACTATTTTATAGGAATGGACGATTATAACGTAGAAAATATGCTAAAAATTTTCGGTGCGGATACGCAGTCTAAGGTCTGTAAAATTTTAGATTTCGTCGGTGGCGGAAACGTTGCCGACCCGTGGTATTACGGCAATTTCGATAAAACTTACCAAGATATTTTAAGGGGGTGTACCGAACTTTTCGACAGATGGAAAAACGGTAGAATTTAGTTTTTCGCTTTTGCGTATATTTTTAAAAGACCGTTTCGGTCTTTTTTTTGTTTTAAATTGTTGAAAATATTTTTAAAATATGATAGTATATAAAAAATGGACAAGATTATTTCTAAAACGATAAAAGCGGTTTTAATAGACATAGACAATACTTTGCTAGACTTTAACAAGTCCGCAAACGAAAGCATAAGGCTTGCGTTCGAAAGGTTTAATCTTCCGTTCGATAAAAACACTTTTCCCGTTTTTAAAAAAATTAACGACGGTTTATGGTTAGAAATAGAAAAGGGTACGCTTACCAAAACGCAACTTCATCAGGTCAGGTTTAATAAAGTTTTGGGTGCGCTGGGGCTGGACTTCGACGGGCAAAAGGTAGAAAAAGAGTTTTTGGCTAACCTTAAAGAATGCGCCATTCCCGTAGACGGCGCGGTAGAGATTGCAAAATATTTATCCGAAAAGTATCTTTTGTGTACGGCCAGCAACGCTTTTTATCAACAACAAATAAAAAGGCTTACGATAGCAGGTATTTACGGTTACGTAGACCGTATGTTTATTTCGGAAGCGTTAGGGTGCGAAAAGCCGTCTTACGCATTTTTCGAAGAATGTTTTAAAAGGCTTGACGGAATAGATAAAGACCAAGTAGTTATGATAGGGGACTCGCTTACCGCCGATATAAAAGGGGGTAAAGATTTTGGTATTACTACCGTTTGGTTTAATCCGGAAGGTAAGCCGAAAAGTAAAGACTGCGACTACGTAGTCGGCAGTTTAAAAGAAATTAAAAAATATTTATAAGGAGAAAGGTTTTGAAAAGAAGACGCCAAGGTCTGCTTTATGCAGACAAAACAATTATATCCGAAAAAATCAAAGAAGCGTTTTCGTCGGTTTTACCGATAACCGCCATTGTTTTATTGCTTAGTTTTACCATTGCGCCCATCGATAGCGGAACCTTTCTTGCGTTTATACTGGGTGCGTTGTGTGTTATCGTGGGCACGGGTTTGTTTACCTTGGGCGCCGATACGGGAATGACGCCTATCGGCGAGTACGTAGGTACTTCGGTCGTTAAAACGAAAAAAATGTGGCTTATTATACCCGTCTACTTTTTGGTCGGCGTTTTGGTTACCGTGTCCGAGCCCGACTTAATGGTGCTTGCAGGTCAGCTAAAAGAAACCATAGGCGAATGGGTGCTTATAATTTCTATCGGTGTGGGCGTAGGCGTATTTTTGGTAATAGCCTTTTTAAGAATAGTTTTAAAAATAAACCTTAAATATCTGCTTATATTTTTTTACATAATCATTTTCGTACTTTCGTTTTTCGTACCCGAAACTTTCGTTCCGCTTGCGTTCGACTCTGGCGGGGTAACGACGGGGCCGATGAGCGTACCGTTTATAATAGCCATAGGTACTGGCGTAGCGTCTATCAGAAGCGACAAAAACGCCGAAGCCGACGGTTTCGGTTTGACGGCGTTATGTTCTATCGGACCTATACTTTCCGTTATGATTTTGGGTATTATTTTTAACCCCGAAACCATTACGGTAACCGACAGCATATTGCCCGAAATAGAAAACTCTAAAACATTGTTCGGCGAGTTTTTGGGGCTGTTTCCGGAATATCTTTCTGACGTTTGCGTGGCTTTATTGCCCATTGTCGCAATGTACTTTATTTGTATGATATTCGGCGAAAAGCAGTCTAAAACTCAGGTAATTAAAATAGTCGTCGGTATAGTTTATACGTACGTGGGTTTGGTTTTGTTTTTAATCGGCGTAAATTTCGGCTTTGTTCCCGTAGGTAAAATTTTGGGTACGGTAATAGGTTCGTCGTCGTATAAATACGTAATTATTCCCATAGGCATGGTAATAGGCTTTTTCGTCGTTGCGGCGGAACCCGCGGTACACGTACTTACAAGGCAGGTTTACGAAATAACCGAAGGCGCCATTCCTAAAAAAATGTTGCTTATAAGCCTTATGGTAGGTACGGCATTATCGGTAGGTCTTGCAATGACCAGAATACTTTTCGGTATACCTATACTTTACTTTTTAATACCGGGTTACGCCATAGCGCTTGTGCTGACGTTTATCGTTCCCGACATATTTACGGCAATAGCCTTCGACTCGGGCGGTGTCGCTTCGGGCGCGATGACAACGGGCTTTTTGTTACCGTTGGCGTTGGGGCTTTGCTCGGCGGTAGGCGGTAACGTGGCAACCGAAGGGTTCGGCGTGGTAGCCTTTGTGGCAATGACACCGCTAATCACCATTCAGGTACTTGGCGTTATTTATAAAATTAAACTTAAAAAATTACAAAAGTCGCAAAAGACAGACGCTTTAGAGCAAGAAGAAATTATCAGTTAGGAGAAAATATGAAAGGTTTAAAGTTTATGATTTTGGTTACACACAGAGAGTGTGCCGAGCAATTCCTTGATTTTTTCAGTAAAAATAAAATAGAAAGGGTGTTTACCAAACTTTGCAGGGGTACGGCGACCGATTCTATGCTTAATATTTTAGGGTTAGAAGCCACCGAAAAGGTTATGTTCGAAGCGGTAGTAAGGGAAGAGCAGATTTCCGATTTAAGAAAAAAACTGATTACCGAAATGAATATGGAAACGTCTGGAAACGGCATAACGATTTTTCTTCCGCTAGACAGCATAGGCGGAGAAAGTGCTTTAAAATATCTTGCGGGGGATAGTCCCGTAGCAAAAACGGAGGAAAACAAAGTGGAAAACAAAAATAAAATCGCGCTTATAATGTCGATAGTAGACAAAGGCTTTACGGATATTTTAATGGATTCGGCAAGACAAGTCGGTGCAACGGGCGGAACGGTCGTAAGGGCAAAAGGCACGGGTTCGGAAATAGCAAAGTTCTTTGGGGTTTCTATAAGCGAAGAAAAAGAAATCGTTTATATAGTAGCCGATATGGAAAAGCGAGATGCCATTATGCACGCCATTATGCAGTCTGCCGGAACGGGTACCGACGGACACGGAATAGTTTTTTCTCTCCCCGTAGACAGCGTAATGGGTATTAGGAGTTTAGAAAACATTTAAAATGGACGATAACAAAAGTCGATACGTTGCGTTTATTCCTAACGGCGACAGTATGTGGCCGTTTCTGAAAAACAAAAAACAAACGGTTTTAATAGACAAAAATCCTACGCGTGTTTTACCGTACGATATTTTGCTTTACCAAAGGCAAAACGGCGATAAAATTTTGCACAGGGTAATAAAGGTCGAAAGCGAGTTTTACATTTGTTCGGGCGACAGTCAGTTTGTTTTAGAAAATGTAAAAAAAGAGTCGGTTTTAGGCGTGCTTGCAGGGTTTTATAAGGGCAAAAAGTATATTGCTTTTGACGACGTGCAACGCAAAAAAGCCGAAAGATATTACGACAAACCGCATTTAAGAAAACTAAGAGTAAAGTTTTTCTTTTTTACAAAAAGAGTTACGGGTAAAATCAAAAGGATATTGGGTAAATAAAATGACAGATTTAGTTTCGCTTGCAAAAAATTCTAAGGTAGCGTCTTTGGTTTTAAACACGCTTTCCGACGAAAAAATAAATCAGGCGCTTAAAGTTACGGCGACCGCTATCAGAGAAAACGCCGAATACTTAAAAACGGAAAATCAAAAAGATATAAGTAACGCCGTAAAAAAGGGTTTAAGCGACGCATTTATAGACAGGCTTAAATTGACCGATTCGGTAATAGAAGGTATGGCGACGGGCATAGAACAGGTTGCAACCTTAAAAAGCCCTAGAAATCAAGTATTGTATTCTTATTATAACGAAGAGCAAGAAATAGACATAAAAAAGATTGCGGTTCCTTTCGGGGTAATAGGCATAATATACGAGTCTCGCCCCAACGTTACCGCCGACGCTTTTGCGTTGTGTTTTAAAACGGCAAACGCCGTTATACTAAAAGGCGGTAGCGACGCGCTTAATTCTAATACCGCAATAGAAACGGTTATCAGAAACGCGCTGAATAAATGCGGTATAGACCAAAACGTTTTAACGCTTATTAAAGACACTTCGCACCAAACGACGGTAGAGTTTATGAAGTTAAACGATTACGTAGACCTTCTTATTCCTAGGGGTAGCGCTTCTTTAATAAACTCTGCGCTGGAAAATTCTACTATCCCTATTATAGAAACGGGCAAGGGCAACTGCCATATATACGTAGACGAATTTGCCGACGTAGACAAAGCCGTAAAAGTAATATTTAACGCCAAAACTCAGCGTTACAGCACGTGTAACACTTGCGAATCTTTGGTTATTCACAGCGCGATATTAGAAAAAGCGCTACCTTTAATCGCCGACAAGTTAAAAGAAAAGCAGGTAGTTATTGCCTGCGACGAACGTTCTTTTAACGTAATATCAGATTATCCTTATGTTCGTCGTGCTACCGAACAAGACTTTGCCACCGAATACGGCAGGGCGGAAATTTCGGTAAAAACGGTAGATAGTCTAGAACAGGCTATACGGCATATCAATTTTTATGGCACAAAACATTCCGAGTCTATTATTACCGAAAACTCGCAAAATGCCGAAAGATTTATGCAAGACGTAGACTCGGCTTGCGTTTACCATAACGCGTCTACCAGATTTTCCGACGGGTTCGTTTTCGGGCTGGGTGCGGAAATAGGCATATCTACGCAAAAACTTCACGCTAGGGGGCCTATGGGGCTAGACGCTTTGGTAACTACAAAATATGTAGTAAAAGGCGACGGCGCCGTAAGAAAGTAAAAAGGTTTAAAATTTAACACGCCGTGCTATGTAATTCGCATAGCACGGCGTGTATTTTTAAATTGTAAAAAAATTTTTCGTATTCTAATTTCGGTTAAAGCGTGGTTTTTAAAACTATTTCTTCTAAAAGTTTGTTGGTCGTTGCCTGTAAATTTTTGTCGAGTTTACGAAAGTTTTTTATTAACGCCCTTTCTTCTTCGGTTAAAATTTCGCGCGACTCTTCGCACGAAAAAAACTGCGATAAAGTTATACCCATAGTCTCGCATAAAATTTCTAAATTATATATAGACGGCACTGTTCTTCTAGAAAAAGTGTTGGCAAGCGTAGATTGATTTATCCCCGAAAGTTCGCTAAGCCTGTATACACTAAGTCCGCGTTCTAACCTTAATTCGTTTAACTTTTCTATAATATCCATAAAACCCCTTTTTTTACAGTTTACTACACTATTTAACTATAAATACACCAAAATTGAATTGACAATGTAGTTAAATTATGCTATATTTATTACATAAAAAAGTAAGGGGATATTTTGCAAATGAAAAAAAGAGCGGTGGCGTTGATATTAACGCTTGCAACTTTAATATGCAGTGTAGGTTTTTTTGGGTGCGACGCAGACTATGACGGCGAGTTTACTACACCGATTATCGGCGATACGGCAAGAAAGAATATTTTAGAGCGTATTAAAGAATATAACGGGACGGATAAGTTAGAACTTGCCGACAGCAGGGGCATAGATAATTATGTGCTTAGCGTTTCGGGGGAATGTTCTAACGAAAAAACTTATTATAATATGTCGTCTAAAAAAGAAAAAAGCATAACAGAATTCGAAAATGTCGTAAAAGTAGATTTAAGCAACAAGGGGATTGACGGCGAAGGCAACCGCCTTGTTAATCAATACGAAAAATTAAGTTATTCGGAAAGTTACAATAAGTACACTAAAAAATCGGTTGACGGCAACGGAAATAAGTCAAGTTATGTTTTAACAAAAAATACTAAAACAGAAAAAAACGGAAAGGGTGAAATATGGAACAGCAACCAAACTTCTAATATTTATAAAAGGTCAAACGATAATAAAAAAACAACTTATACATATTACAATTATATGTCGGTAAAAGAGTCCGAAAAAAGTAAAAACGATTACGGAACTTATACCAAAAAGAACGAATACAAAAGTAAGGATTACGAAAGTTTTAGTTTAAACGACAAAATCAGTTTAGAAAAGGTTTTAAAACCACTTTTTGAAAACGGCGGAAACAACGTTGTTTCTTTTAAAAAAGACATCGTAATATATACGGGAAATAATAAGGTTCAACTTTTGTATCAACCCGACGATTTTAAGGATTTCGACGATGAATTTTTAGAACGTATCTTTCATATTTCGAGCAATACTTATAGTATTTCAACCTATTACGACAGTCAATTTACGACATACGAAGCGGTAATCGTTTTCGACGACCAAGTCGGTCAGTTTAAGTGCAGAGTAAAGTTTAATACTAAGTTTGACTACAATTATTACTCTTCGGTCGATACAAATAAAAACCTTAATTATAATTCAAGTACAGAAATAAGTTACGTTTTAGAATTAAAGACAAACGGTTTTAACGGCAGTGTAAATTTGCCTAGCGATAAAGAATCTTTTTACGATTTAACCGAATAACAAAGTAAAAACGCACCGCGTAATAAACGCGCTAAACACCCGATACGCTCGGGTGTTTTTATTTGTTTTAAATTTTTTAAAAACTTGTCATAAAATCCTTGACAAAGGCAAACTATAAGTGTACAATAAATTCAAAAGTTAGCAGTTTTAGGTAAAGAGTGCTAACAAAAATTAACGGCAACTGCCAAGGGGTAGAAATGAAACCTTTATCAGAGCGGAAAAGGAAAATATTGCAGTATGTGGTAGACGACTATATCGCTACTGCCCAGCCTGTTTCTTCTAAGGTAATAACCGAAAAATATATGACCGACATAAGTTCGGCAACCGTACGGTCAGAACTTTCGGGGTTAGAAGAAATGGGGTATTTAACTCAGTTGCATACTTCCAGCGGTAGGGTTCCTTCTATTGAAGCGTACAAACTTTACGTCGGCGAGTTGATGGACAAAAGCAAACTTACGGGTAAAGAAATAGTCGCCATAAAAAACGCTTTTCGCGACCACGCCGACAATTTAGAAAGCGTAGTTTCTTCGGCGTTAAAGGTAATAAGCGAACTTAC
>CAYYYD010000017.1:0-10011 GCA_964475885.1 uncultured Christensenella sp. | reverse complement strand
ATAACCGAAGAGTTCGAGTTGTATCGCGAGATATTCGAAGGGATAATGTCTGCGATAGAAGAATATATAGAAAAAGACAAGCCGTCGCTTTTAGTAGAAGGCGAAAACAAAATTCTTAATCACGCCGAATACAACGATACCGAAAAGGTTAAAAACTTTTTGTCGGTCGTTGCCGAAAAAGACAGGCTTCGCGATTTGCTGACAAGCGACAAAGACAGTATAGAAATCAACATAAAAATCGGCGGAGAAAACGGGGATATTCCCGAAGACTGTTCTATGGTAACGGCAACCTATTCGGCAAGCGGTGTAGAAATGGGTACGTACGGCGTAATAGGGCCGTTAAGAATGGACTATCAAAAGGTAGTGTCGGTATTAGAAGGCGTAGGCAAAATTTTAGAAGATATAATAAACAATAAAAAATAAAAGGAAAACTGTAATGGACGAAAACAAGAAAACCGAAAATACGGAAAATACGGAAACAACCGAAGCTTCCGAACAGACTTTAACAAAAGAACAGGCGCTTATATCCGAAAACGAAAGCCTTATAAAAGAAAACGAAGAACTAAAAGCCAAGGCAGACGAGTTTAAAGACAAGTGGATGAGAAACGTGGCGGAGTTCGACAACTACAAAAAGCGTAACGCAAGGCTTTGGCAAGACGCTTTTAACGAAGGCGCAAGCAGTGTTGTGCTTCAAGTTTTGACGGTAGGCGATAATTTAGAACGCGCGCTTTGTATGGACATAGACGAAAAGACCAAAGAAGGTATAAAAAACATTAAACGTCAGTTCGACGAAACATTAAAGGGCTTAGAAGTAGAAGAAATAAACCCGATAGGCGAAAAGTTCGACCCCAACTTGGCAGAAGCGGTTATGCAGGTAGAACCGCAAGACGGCGAGCAGTCAGAAACGGTTAAACAAGTATTCTTAAAAGGGTACAAAATTAAAGACAAAATTATAAGATACGCAAAAGTAAGCGTTATAAAATAAACAAGTAAAACATCATCTATAAAGGAGTGAAATAATATGAAAACAATAGGTATCGATTTAGGCACGACCAACTCGTGCGTAGCAGTAATGGAAAACGGTGAACCCGTAGTTATAGCAAATGCAGAAGGTTCCAGAACAACCCCGTCTGTCGTAGGCTTTCAAAAAGACGGCGAAAGGTTGGTAGGTCAGGTTGCAAAACGTCAGGCTGTATCTAACCCCGACAGAACGGTTTCTTCTATTAAAAGACATATGGGTAGCGATTACAAGGTAGACATAGACGGCAAAAAATATACTCCGCAGGAAATTTCGGCAATGGTTCTTTCTAAACTTAAAAAAGACGCCGAAGCATATCTTGGCGGTCCCGTAACCGACGCCGTAATTACTTGCCCCGCATACTTTACCGACAGTCAGCGTCAGGCAACCAAAGACGCAGGCAAGATTGCAGGTCTTAACGTTTTAAGAATTATAAACGAACCGACCGCGGCGGCTCTTTCTTACGGGCTTGACAAAGAAGGCAAAACCCAAAAAGTAATTATTTACGACTTGGGTGGCGGTACGTTCGACGTTTCCATTATGGAAATAGGCGACGGCGTGTTCGAAGTTTTGGCAACCAGCGGTAACAATATGCTTGGTGGCGACGACTTCGATAAACGCATAATGGATTATCTTGCTTCCGAATTCAAAAAGAAAGAAGGCATAGATTTAACGGGCGACAAACTTGCAATGCAAAGGTTAAAAGAAGCGTCCGAAAAGGCTAAAATAGAACTTTCGGGCGTAAGCAAAACCAATGTCAACCTGCCCTTTATTACGGCAGACGCAACCGGTCCTAAACACTTAGACGTAGACATTACCAAACAGAAATTCGACGCTCTTACCGAAGACCTTGTTTCGGCAACCATAGTTCCGTTAAAGAAGGCAATGGACGACGCTAAACTTTCGTATTCCGACATAGACAAGGTTATTTTGGTCGGCGGTTCTACAAGAATTCCCGCAGTTATAGACGAAGTAAGAAAGATTACCGGCAAAGAACCGTTTAAGGGTATCAACCCCGACGAATGCGTTGCTATCGGCGCGGCTATTCAGGGCGGTGTATTATCGGGCGAAGTTAAAGACGTATTGCTTTTAGACGTAACGCCGTTGTCGTTGGGTATAGAAACTTTGGGTGGCGTATGCACCAAACTTATCGAAAGAAACACCACTATTCCGGTAAAGAAATCTCAGGTATTCTCTACTGCGGCAGACAACCAGACGCAGGTAGACATTCACATTTTACAGGGCGAAAGAGAATTTGCAAGGGATAACAAAACGCTTGGCAACTTCCAGTTGTCGGGTATAGCACCCGCACCGCGCGGTATCCCCCAGATCGAAGTTACCTTCGACATCGACGCAAACGGCATAGTAAATGTTTCGGCAAAAGATTTAGGCACGGGCACGACTCAAAACATTACCATTACCGCTTCTTCCAATTTGTCGGAAGACGAAATCAACAAGGCTGTAAACGAAGCAAAACAATACGAAGAAGAAGACAAAAAGCGTAAAGAAGTTATAGATTCGCATAACAGACTAGACGGTATGATTTTCACCGTAGAAAAATCTATTAAAGACTTGGGCGAAAAGGTAAGCGCCGAAGACAAGGCAAAGTTAGAAGAAGAAATTAAAACGGCGAAAGACGAACTTAACACCAACGACAAAGAAAAGATGGATACGGCGTTCGAAAATCTTTCTAAGGCGTCGCAAGAAGTATTCGCAAAGATTTATCAGCAGGCTCAGGCAAACGGCGAAAACCCCGAACAAAACGGCGGAGATACAGAGTTCCATCAGGGCGGAGAACAATAATCTAACAAACAAATTAAAACGACTGAAAGGCTAAACGCCTTTCAGTTTGCTTTAATGCAAAAGGAAAGATATGGCTAAAAATTATTACGAGATTTTGGGCGTAAGCAAAGACGCTTCTGCCGACGACATAAAAAAAGCGTACAGAAAACTTGCAAGACAGTATCACCCCGACCTTCACCCGGGCGACCAAGTCGCCGCCGAAAAGTTTAAAGAAATAAACGAAGCGAACGAAGTTTTGTCAGACGAAAAGAAAAGAAAAAACTACGACGCGTACGGCGACCCTAACGGCGGTTTTGCCGGAGCGGGTGGTCAGGGTTTCGGCGGTTTTTCGGACTTTTCGGGTTTCGGCGACATATTCGGCGATATATTCGGCGGTTTCGGTGGAAGAAGCAAGGCGCAAACCAAAACCAAGGGCGAAGACATTACCGTAGAACTTACTTTAAGTTTTTTAGACGCGGCAAAAGGTTGCAAGCGCGAAATTTCTTATACCAGAAATCAGCCGTGTTCGTCGTGCAAAGGCACGGGTGCAAAAAACGGTACGGCATATAAAACCTGCCCTAAGTGTAACGGCACCGGTCAGGTTCAGTATACAAGTTCTAACGGCTTTTTCCGTTCGGTAAACGTTCGTGTATGCGACGAATGTCACGGAACGGGTAAAAAGGTAATAGAAGCCTGCCCCGATTGTAAGGGTAAAGGATATATTAAAAACACTACCAGGCTTACCGTGGAAATTCCGGCAGGCGCGGATACGGGCAGTTATATAAAGAAAAACGGCTACGGCGAAGCGAGTGTAAACGGCGGTCCGGCAGGCGACCTTATTATAGTTATGAAGGTCGAACCCAGCAAGATATTCAAGCGTAAAAACTTCGATTTATACGTAGAAGTTCCCGTTTCGTTTAAGATTGCCGCGCTCGGCGGAAAGGTTAAAGTACCGCTTATAGACGAAACGATAGAGTATACCATACCCGAAGGAACGCAAAGCGGAAAGGTGTTTTACGTACGTGGTAAAGGTATAAAGAGCAGTAGGGGAACGGGCGACTTGTATATAGTGGTCAACGTAGAAGTTCCGCAAAGATTATCTAGGGCACAACGCAACGCGCTTAATCAGTTTGACGAACAGACGGAAATTAAACAATGTCCGCAAATGAAAGCGTACAAAGACAGTTTAGAAACGATGTACGGCGAAAATCCGTACGAAAAATAATATGAACGAATATACAGAATTAACGGTAAAAACCACACACGACGGTAGCGAACTCGTAAGCGATATATTATCGGAATACACCGAAGCGGGCGTGTTTGTTTCAGACGTTCAAGATGTTTTAGATTTAGAGCGTAAAGGTCGCGCGTGGGACTATGCCGACGACGATATTTATGCGTCCGACGGCGGTGTTTTGGTTAAAGCATTTTTTCCGAAAGACCGTTCGAAAGAGATTATAAAGAACATAGAACTAGATTTAATCGCACTAAAACAAAGAAGTTGCTTCGATTTAGGTTCGTTAGAAACTTCTAAGCGCACCATCGACGGCGATTTTTGGCGTGAGCAGTGGAAAGAACACTTTAAGCCCATACATATAGGCAACGTGGTAATCGTTCCGGAATGGATAGACTATGCGGTATCGGACGGCGAAATACCCGTGTATTTAGATTCTAACATGGCGTTCGGCACGGGCGAACACGAAACCACTTCTATGTGCGTGGGTTGGCTAAGTAAATACGTAAAGCCCGACGACGTAGTTTTAGACGTGGGTTGCGGAAGCGGAATTTTAGGTATAACCGCAAGTAAAATAGGCGCAAAAAAGGTTATTATGACCGATATAGACGAGTGCGCCGTTACGGCAACCGAGCACAATGTAAAACTTAACGGTATAAAAAACGCCACGGTAATGCTTAAAAATTTACTAGACGACAACACCGTTAAAGGCAATGTAATAGTATGCAATATAATGGCAGAAGTTTTAATTGCGTTTGCGCCGTATATCGGCAAAAACCTTTTGCCCGATGGCAAAATTATTTTAAGCGGAATTTTAGTCGACCGACTAGAAAAGGTTAAAGACGCATATGTAAACGCAGGTTTTACCTTTATAGACAAACAAATAAAAGGCGAGTGGTCGTCTTTGGTAATGGGGTTGGCAGATAAATGAAAGCCGTAGTTTTTACGCTTGGCTGTAAAGTCAACGAGTGCGAAAGCAACTCGCTTATTCGCGGACTGACAGAGCGCGGTTACACCGTTTCGGATAAATTAGAGTATGCCGACCTTTACATAGTAAACACCTGTGCGGTTACCAAGGAAGCCGAAAAAAAATCTCGTCAAACGGCAAGCAGAATTAAAAAGTTTAATCCTAACGCCAAAATAATTTTTACGGGTTGCGCTTCGCAAAACAATCCGGAAGAATTTTTAGGTAAAACTAAAAACTGTTTGGTTACGGGTACGTTTAACAAAAACGCCATACTAGACAGTCTAGACGACAGCGGTATAAAAATATCGGACGCCACCTGCGAGTACGAAGAACTTATGCCCGTTAAGTCTTTAAAAACCAGAACGTTCGTAAAAGTTCAAGACGGTTGCAACAATTTTTGTTCTTATTGCATAATTCCCTACCTTAGGGGAAGAAACAGGTCCAGAAACCCCGAAAGCGTGTTAGCCGAAATATCCGCCTTAAACACGCAAGAAGCGGTTATAACCGGCATAAACCTTTCGGCTTACGACTATAACGGGCAAACGCTAAAAGACCTTATAGACGCCCTTTCGTGTGTCGATTGCAGAATACGTTTGGGTTCGTTGGAAGTAAACGTTATAGACGAAGACTTTTTAACTTCGCTAAAATGTTTAAAAAATTTTGCTCCGCACTTTCATTTGTCTTTGCAATCGGGAAGCGACGACGTATTAAAGGCAATGAACAGGCACTACACGGCAACCGAGTTTGCAGACAAGGTTGCGCTGATACGCAAGTTTTTCCCCAATGCAGGTATCACTACCGACGTAATAGCGGGCTTTCCGACGGAAACGGAAAAAGATTTTTCCGAAACCTTGGAACTTTTAGATAAAGTAAAGTTTTCGGATATTCACCCGTTTATATTCAGTCCGAGAGAAGGCACCGTGGCATATAAAATGCCCGACCTAGACTACTCGGTAAAAAAACAAAGGCTAGACGTTCTGCTAGAAAAAAAGCGTTTGCTAAAAGAACGCTTTATAAACGCCAATATCGGTACCGTTCAGCAAATGCTTATAGAACAAAATACCGACGGCTACCTAGACGGGTATTCGGGCAACTACTTAAAACTGTACTTAAAAGACGTCGACAGGTCGGGTATGGCTATCGTACGGGTAACCAAGCCTTTCCGAGACGGCGCTTTGTGTGAATTATTTTAATTATAAAGGAGAAAGTTATGCAAGACTGTTTGTTTTGTAAAATCATCGCAGGCGAAATTCCCGCCACCAAGGTTTACGAAGACGAAAATATGTTGATTTTTAAAGACATAGACCCTAAGGCAAAAAACCACCATTTGTGCGTACCTAAATCGCATTTTAAACTTTTGTCAGAAATGACCGAAGAACAAAGCCAAATGCTAAAAAAGTGTTTTCAAAAAATTCCGACTCTCGTAAAAGAACTGGGCTTAGAAAACGGATACCGCCTTGTAATAAATCAGGGCGACGACGCAGGTCAAACGGTATTCCATTTGCACATACATATTTTATCGGGGCAAAAAATGGGTTGGACGCCGGCATAATGTTAAAGTCCGTCTGGCATTCATAAAAAACATTATATAATTATTATAAAAAGAGTTCGTTGCAAAACCGCAACGAACTCTTTTACATAACTATAAATTTTTTATTCAGTAATCTTTTAGCCCCAAAACGTAATCTGCGCTTACGTTAAATTGTTTAGATATGGCAATAATCTGGTAAGAACCGGGCGCACTTTTTCCGTTTTCCCACAAAGAAACGTTGTCTTGCGACACCCCCAAAAACTTGCCGAACTCCGCTTGCGTTAAATTATTTTCCGTTCTTATTTCCTTAATTCTTTTAGATACAGTACTGCTCATAGCCACAATTATACGAAAAATTCTCGTAAAAAACTTGACATACGAGAAATGCTCGTGTAATATATTAGAATACGAGAAATACTCGTAATTATACTTTTGAAAAATAAAAAAAGGAGAAAACAGAATGAAAAAGTGTAAAACCTGCGGTACGTTGTACGACGGTTTTGCTTGTCCCGTATGTCACCCCGAACTTATTAAACAGCCTGCCGACGATACGGAAAGTAAAACTAACGTATCTACCGCAAACGTTACGCCCGAAACCACGTCGGAAGCGACGGCAGAAGATATTTCTTCGTTAAGGGCAGAACTACAAAGAATGAAAGAAGAAAAGCAAAAGGCAGAATTAGAAGCGGTAAAACTAGAACTGGAACGTCTAAAATCCGAAAACAGAAGTCTGCAAGTAGAAAGAGACAAAGCCGTTTTAGATTCGGTCAAAGCCGAAAAATCCGCGCTGGAAAGGGAAGTAGAACTACTTAAAGTGCAAACCCAAACGGTAGCGTCGGGTTCTAATTATCGTAAAACTCAAAATGTAAACGGCGATGTATCCGTCGGCGCAACCAAAAGCGTTATGCAAAAACTTTCGGCAATACTGCCGTCTTGCATATTTTTGTTTTTCGCACTGTTAAACCTAATATTCTTTTGCGCCCCCGTCTCAACGCTTTTAGGCGAAGGCGTCGCAAGTTTTTGGGAGTGTTTAAACGAAGAAAATTTTATATTGTTTCCTAATCCGTTATCGGGTGCGACAGGAGTTTTGGTGTTAGAAATAATCGCCGTAGTTTTCGGGTTGGCATACGTGTTTTTTGCGCTGTACCCTTCGTTTAAAGATGCTTTGGTAAAAATAGGTGGTAAAAAATTCTCGCTTAACGATTTACTTAACGTCGTATCTTTGTTATTTACGTTGACTTTCGTAATCGTTTCGGCGGTTTGTATGGGCAAGGCTAAAAACGAAGTGTACCAAACGGGCAGTTGCTTTGTGCTTATTTTGGTGTTTGCCATTGTTTTTATGCTGACAAACGCGGTTTTTCTTATATACAGATTATACCTTCATAAAAACGGTAAAATCATTTTAGTAGAAAACGCCGTTATAAATTCCGACGAAACCGCAGATAAATCTGAAACGGCAACCGACAAAAAGGTAAAACTTAACAAATCGGAACTTTCGTTTACAAGGCTTGTTACCGGCACCAAAATCGCAAAGGTATTAAAACTTTTAACATACGCGCTGACTTTGGCTTTTGTTATTATGTTTTTTGCAATGTTTGAAAAACATATCAAAAACTCGGAGTTAAGTATTCTTTATGGTTTCTTCGATATAGTCGCAATACATTGTTTTATAAAAGCAATCGTTACGCTTAAAAATTTTAGCAAACTAGACTACTATAAACAAAAAACAAAAAAGAGTAAACATTCCGAAATAGTAAAAGTTAAACCCAAATATAAGGGGACTCGCTTTGTATGGTTTGTAATATTGTCGTTAATAGCGTTTACGTTGTTTACGTTATGGTCGGATATGTTTGGTAACGGTGGTAGCGGTACGACAAACGAGTTTACGCCTTTCTACCATTTGTCGTATTCTACCGAAAAGGCGCTTGCATTTAAAAACGTTATCGTTATGTACGCCGTATACGTTTGCCTGTTGTGTACGGGTATTGTTTCTAGCGTTATGCTTAAAAAGTACAGAAAACTTTTTATAATAAAAACGCCTAAAACAGACGAAAACGGTAAGAAAATAAAATCTAACGGAAAATGGCAGTTGATAATGTCCGACTTGCAATTCCAAGAAAACTTAACCAAAGAACGCGCGCTTATTAAAGCGTATAACGACAGCGTTGCACAAAACGACTTTTCCGGTTACGAAACGGCAAAAGCAGAATTTAAAGCTTCGCCTAGCAAAAAACTTAAACTCGTGTCTAAACGCTTTACGTTTATAGGCATATGCCTAACAGTAATCGTTACCGTGCTTGTAAGCGTAATATGTAATAGTTCGGTAAACACCCGTCTTAACGTTTTTTCTGTCGAAAAAGTTTCTAACTACGCCATAGAAGGGTTTGGCAGTTATAGTGCGTTCTTCGGGGAAGACTACGAAAAAGAAGGCGACGTCGTCGTTTACAGCAACCAAGCCCTAAAAGACTATAATAAAGAGTTAGAGTCTTATCAGAAAAAATTGATTTTACCCGACAGTTACGATACCGTTTTAACCTATCAAGAAAAAATTAGGGACTTACAAGAAAACAGCGGGGAAATGGGTTTGCAAAAACTGACCTTAAACTACGACGGCTCTACTTTGTATAAAATAACTTACGACGCTAAATATAGCGAAGCGTCGCTCGTGCCCGAAAAGGAAATTAAAAAGGTTGTTTATCCCCAAGACAACAGGGTTAATAGCCTATATTCTTCCGTTAAAGCGGAAATCGGCGTATTTTATACCGACGGCAGTTACGCTTGGTACAAGGTAGAAGACATGCCTGCTTACAATTCAGACAACAGCAAGTACTATTTAGAATGGGTAGACGAATGGTCTAAAGAAGATTGTAAATGGGAAGTCGTTGAAGATAACAGAAAAACCTTACAAGAAATTTGGCGAAACATCGAAGTAACTTATAATGGTCAGTCTTACAGTATTGAAGTGAGCACAGAAGCTTTTAACAATATTCTGTTATTTGCAATAGAAGAAAAACTTCCCGACTGGTATTATAACGTTGGCTTCGGCAACGGTAATAACGACGAAATAATTTTCGGTACGAACGGTAAAATAAAAGTTTGCTATCATGCAGAAATCGGCAGTTTAAATAACGAGCGTTACTACGCTTACGCCGTGTTTAACGGAGATACCACAAAATTCAAAGACCTTTACGAATTCTGTTACGACACTAAGGCAGACGATAACGTTAACGTCAATAATACAAGCACTAATAGTTATTTACAAGATATACTAAAACAACTAGGGTTTGACAGTATGTCCGACAAAGTAGACACTTCTAAAGAAGAAAAGGTAAAAGAAAAGCTTAAAGAATACAAGCAAAAAGTATTTGACAGTCTGGTAGAGTTCGACGATTTTGCTTTCGATACCGTGTTAGAGCCGGCAGAAGAAGTGGATTGCAATTACCTATTCGCAACCGTATTTAAAGACGTATACTTAAACG
>CAYYYD010000016.1:0-28127 GCA_964475885.1 uncultured Christensenella sp. | reverse complement strand
TAAAGTTGTTAGTGTCTTGTAAAATTTGTTTCCACTGTGCTTCGGTTACTTGCGTGCTCGTTGCAGGAGTAGGATTAGAACTACCTGCTTCCGTATAGTTTGTAGGTATAGTTATGGTTGTCGTACCGAAATCGCTAAACATATAAGAATAATTTTCGCCTTCACTAGTTGCGGTAAACGACATAGACGTTATTTGTCCGTTAGAAAAACCTACTTCCATAGAAGTTATTATACCGTTCATCGTAGCCGTTTTATCTAAGTTAGCGGTGGCGGTATACTTGCCGTCTGCATAAGTAAACGAACTATAATCGTTTTCAAAGAAACCGAATAGTAACACCTGGGCACTCATACCTTGGTAACTTTGTTGGGTTAGCACTCTTCTCGTCCAAGCGGTACCGTTTTTGGTATAATACGCATAGTAATTATCGCCGTCTTTGGTAATTATCATTGATTGCGTTCCGCTTTCTTGCGACAATGTGTTGCCGGAAGCTTTTGCCGTTGTCGACTGCGATTGTCCGCTATGCGTTACCGTTATATCTATGGTAAAATTCGTAGTGCTGGTCATTGCAGACTTCCACTGCTCTTCGGTTACTTGCGAACTCGTTTCGGGTGTAACAGTCTCTTCCGTATAGTTTGTAGGTATAGTTATGGTAGTCGTACCAAAATCGCTTAAAACATACATATAAGTAACGTTAGCGCCATTAAATTCAAACGAGAATGCAACAATCTTTCCGTCAGAAAAACTTACTTCTATCGTACTTACAATCTCGCCCATTTGCGACGATTTGTCTAAATTAGTGGCGGTATACTTGCCGTCTGCATAAGTAAACGAACTATAATCGTTTTCAAAGAAAGTTAATACTAATCCGAATTCGCCATAGTCTTCGTAAGTTTCTTGGGTTATGGTTCTTCTCTTCCAAGCGGTACCGTCTTCGGTATAATACATATAGTAGTTATTACCGTCTTTGGTCATTATCGCTACATTAGGTTGGGTTCCTTGCAACAAAATATCACCGACGCGTTTATACGTTATAGAACTTGTCTGACCGTCTATTGCTCTTGTTCGCACGAAGGTAAAGTTAGTCGTACCAGTCATTGCAGACTTCCACTGCTCTTCGGTTACTTGCGAACTCGTTTCGGGTGTTACGGGATCAGTAGGATTATCAGGTGTTACGGGATCAGTAGGATTATCGGGTGTTACAGGGTCAGTCGGGTTATCGGGTGTTACGGGATCCGTCGGGTTTTCGGGTGTAACAGGGTCTGTAGGATTATCAGGCGTTACGGGATCCGTCGGGTTTTCAGGTGTAACAGGGTCTGTAGGATTATCAGGCGTTACGGGATCCGTCGGGTTTTCAGGTGTAACAGGGTCTGTAGGATTATCGGGCGAAGGCGTAGGATTGTTTTCCCCGGCACCGCCTTCGTTACCCGAACTGATAGTAGTTTTGGTGTATACGATATTTATGTTTGCCTTTGCAGTCGAATTATCGTCTAGTTTAAATTCAGACCACATTTTTACCGTTACGTCGTTACCGGATACCGTTGTGTCTAGCGTTTCTGTCTTGCCGTCTTGCGTTACGGTTAAAGTTATTTTGGCGTCGTCTTGTACGTATGTCCCGTTTAAAGTAACGTAATACTGCATTTCGAACTTGCCGTCTTCTGTAAACTTTAGTAACTTGTCTTTAAACATCGTTTTGTACCCTGCCAATTCTTCTGCAGTTATCTTTTCGTCTGCGGGGAAATTGTCAGAATAGGTAAACGATATGTCTTTAAAAACAAACGCGTTGCCTTTTACATCCATCTCTTTTTGTCCGCAACCAACCAATGCAAAAGCGCACAGTACTACGCAGACTGCCGAGATTACCGAAAGTAAAACCTTTCTTCTCATAAAATTGCTCCTTTGACAATGTTAGTAAAAGTTATAGTAAATGTACACTTTTACTACAATGCCCTTTAATAAAATATTTTTGGGTAAAATGTGAGTTTTTACCCTTTTTTTATTATAAAATATATGTTTTTTAATGTCAATATGTCTTTACAAAAAAAGTGTACTTTTACTACAACTTTTTTTTAAGTTGAGTTTTTTTTACAATTTCTTTATTCTTTTTTAAAAAAGGAGTTGCAATTATGACTTACGCATATGCCAGAGTTTCGGCAAAAGACCAAAATTTAGAAAGACAACTTTCGGCTTTTTACGAGTTCGGAATAGACAAAAAATACGTTTATTGCGAAAAGAAAAGCGGAAAAGATTTTAACAGAACGGTATACAAACGACTTATTAAAAAACTTAAAAACGGAGATTTGCTAGTTATTAAATCTATCGACAGGCTAGGAAGAAATTACAACGGAATTATTTACGAATGGAACAGATTAACCAACGTTATAGGCGCGCATATTCTGGTTTTAGATATACCACTTTTGGACACGCGCGAAAAGTCCGACTCGCTTATAGGTAAGTTTGTGTCGGATATAGTTTTGCAAGTGTTGTCGTTTGTTGCAGAAAACGAACGCGAAAACATTAAGTTAAGGCAAGCCGAAGGAATTAGGTCGGCAAAAGAAAAGGGGGTTAAGTTCGGGCGACCTTGCAGAAAATATTCTGATAAATTTTTGGCGGTAGTAAACGATTACTTTAACAAACGCATTAAACTAAAAACGGCGTTAAAAACGCTTGAAATAAATCAGAGTAATTTTTTCTATCATATTAGAAAAATTAAAAAAGACAGAAAGTCTTTATTGAATAAGTAATTCATTGCGCTATAACAAAAATTTTAAAACGGAAAGGGTTCGCTGTTAATTTGAAAACGAACCCTTTTATGGTCTAATTATTTTTTAAGTTCAATATACGGTAAAACTGTGTATCCGCACTTTTTGTAAACACCGATAGCCCGTTTGTTTTCGGCTTCCGCTTCTAACCTAAAAATGCAGTCGTGATATTTTTGTTCTATAAACGCTAAGAATTCGGTGCCCAACCCCTGACCGCGATATTCTTTTTTTATAAAAATATCTTCTACCCAAATACACGGCTTGCCGAACTCGGTAGAAAAACTTTTTGCCAGCATAGAGTAGCCCTGTATTTTGCCGTCGGCTTCTAAAACATAACCTTCTAAATAGGGGCTTGCGTTTACACAGTTGGTTATGTCAGCGTTAAAAATTTCTTTCGAGCCGTTTGTAAAAACCGCTTCGGAAGAATAAAACTCCTGCATCATATCTAAAACCGCTTGTCTGTCTTTTTCTTGCAACAATCTTATTTTAGTTGTCAAAACAATATCTCCTTTTATCGTAAAAGTCTGCTCGGTAAAACCGTAAACGCTTTTGCGATAAGCAATCTATTTTATTTCTACTTTCTCTACCTTTACCCTAAACATAATAAAGTGTTCGGTTCCGACCGCACCGTATCTCTGTTGTAAAATCGGACACTCGGTAAACATTCTGTCTGTTAAAACTTTGTCAGAACATTCGGTTGCGGTACCGGTAACCCTTAACCATTCACGACTATCGGGCTTTTTTGCAACTATTTGAATATGTCCGTTTTGCCTTAATTGTTTATGCGCGTTATTTAAATCGTTAGTAGAAATATATAAGTCGTCGTCTACTTCCATAACCGCACCGAACGGTCTGCCTGCCGGATAATCTCCGTTTACCGTCAAAACGAAAAAGGAACCGCATTCTTTTAAAAAATCGTATGCCTTGCTCATATAAACACCTTAACAAATTTTTGTTTTTTTATTATATCATAACCTTACACTGTTTGCAAACCATGAATGGCTTGCGCTCACATTATTTACAAAAGGTAAATAATAACATTTATTATGTCGAACTTGTCCGTTACCCTACTACATCTTTCCAAACACAAAGGGCACCCTTTGGGGGGTGTTATTAAATATTCTTTTGCCCTATATCTATTTCCAATATTCTACTTGGCAGGTGGCGGGAAGCATCTCCACTACGTTACGATGGCAAAAGCCGAACTTGTCCGTTACCCTACTACATCTTTCTAAACACAAAGGGCACCCTTTGGGGTGCCCTTTGTGTTTGGAGCAGGTGATGGGAGTCGAACCCACCTCTAAAGCTTGGGAAGCTCTCATTCTACCGATGAACTACACCTGCATTCACTTTTAGATTTTAACAGAATAAAAACTAAAAGTAAAGTTTTTGAAAGTCGTTTTTTTTATTTTTATAATATTCCGTAAAAAAACATTCCCAGCAATGCGGAAATTAAAATAAGTATAATAGGCGATATACTTTTTTTGCGCACTCGTTTATACACGATATGCGTTATTGCGACAACCGAAAATATTATCAATGCTTTATAATCAAACGAAACGGGCGTGTACATGTCTTGTAGGCTTAGCGTTACGGTAAGCAAAAGCCACAAGCCCGTTGCGGTAATAAGCCCCGTTACGACAGGTCTTACACCACCCAAAAAGGCTTTTACCCCGACGATTTTTAAAAATCCGCTAATTACCGAAGCGATAAGCAATATTATTATAAATGCAGGTAACACTACGCCGAGCGTTGCCAAAACCGAACCTATAAATCCGCCTTGCGACGCGCCTATAAAGGTTGCCATATTTATTGCAACGGGGCCAGGTGTAGATTCCGACACGGCGATAAAGTTTAAAAGTTCGCCTTCGGTAAGCCAGCCGTGTGCCAAAACTTCGTCGGTTAATAAGGGTATCATACCGTAACCGCCACCGAAAGACACGGTACCTATTTTTAGAAAAGTAAGAAAAAGGTCTAGTAATAACGGCATATCAGTCTTCCCCCTTTTTGTCGGTGTCTTGCGGAGTTTCGGGTTTATTCTTTTTGTTTATAAGCGACAAAAGGTATGCGACAAGCCCGACCGTTCCGCCAATTAAAATAAAGAATATTGTAGAAAAGTTAAGCGCAAACAAGTCTAGTAGCGTCAGCGCAACAACCGTTACTAAAAACAGCGTAAGGTTAAACGGACTTTTCTTTAAGCCCCTAAACATTTTTATGCCTGCCGACAAAATTAAAAATGCTACGCAGGCTTGTATACCCGAAAAAGCGTAACCTACGTATTCTAGTTGTAAGAAACGGTCAAAGAACAAAGAGATTACGAATATTATTATAAACGAAGGCAACACCACGCCGAGCGTTGCAAAAACCGAACCTAAAACCCTGCCGATTTTGTAGCCGATATACGTTGCCGAGTTTATTGCAAGCGGACCGGGTGTAGATTCTGCAATGGCGATGACGTCTAAATATTCTTCTTGCTCTATCCATTTTTTCTTTTCTACAAGTTCACGCTGAATGACCGCTATCATAGCGTATCCGCCACCGAACGTAAACAAACCGATTTTAAAGAAAGTAAAAAACAGCGATAAATAAGTTTTGAATTTTTTCATACAAACATTATAACCTAAAAATTACTAATAATCAAATAAAAGACAGCCGTGTTAAGCCGTCTTTTAAATTTATAACACCTTAGATAAAAACTCTTTTAACCTTTCGTCTTTGGGGTTAGAGAAAAATTCTTTCGGACTTGCCTGTTCTTTAATAACGCCGTCGTCCATAAAAATTATTTTAGACGCCACTTCCCTGGCAAAACCCATTTCGTGCGTTACTACGACCATAGTCATACCTTCGTTGGCAAGGTCGGTCATAACGTTTAAAACTTCGCCTACCATTTCGGGGTCTAGCGCAGAAGTCGGCTCGTCGAACAAAATGATTTCCGGTTCCATTGCAAGCGCCCTGACTATTGCTACACGCTGTTTCATACCACCGGAAAGCGCCGACGGATAATCATTTGCTCTATCTTTTAATCCGACCTTTTCTAAAAGAGAAAGCGCGGTTTTTTCGGCATCTTCTTTACTGCATTTTTTAAGTTTTATAGGAGCAAGCGTTATATTCTCTAAAATCGTTAAATTATTAAAGAGATTAAACTGTTGAAAAACCATTCCGACCATTTCTCTGTGAACGTTTATTTTTTTGTCGGTTGTTTTTTGTATAACCTTTTCTTCGGCTTTTAATTGTTTATATTGTATAGTAAGTTCTTTTAACTTTGCTTGCTTTTCGCTTACTTCTTGCCTACATTCAATATCCGCTTTAATCTCTTGTTTTAATGCGTTTATTTCTTCTTTTACGTAAAGACTGTACGATTTAAAAAAGCACTCGTCCCTAAATGTTATTTCGCCTGCGGTAGGATATTCTAACATATTAAGACACCTTAAAAAGGTAGATTTACCGCAACCGCTAGGTCCGATTATCGCAATTACGTCGCCTTTGTTTACTTCTAGGTCAATACCCTTTAATACCTTGTGATTGCCGAATTGTTTGCATAGTGCTTTGACTTCTAAAAGCGGAGTAGTATTAGCGTTCATTTTTTCTTAATCTCCTTTCGATAAGTCTTTGAGCAAAAGTCAGTAGTAACACGACTACAAGATACATAACCGCTACCGTAAAAATAAGCGTCATATAACAAGCGGGTTTTGCCGTACCGAGTTTTTCTGCGATTCCTAATAAATCCCAAACCTGTTCTCCGCGTACGCGCAGAACGATATAACATACCACAGACGTTTCTTTGACAAGAACTATTATTTCGTTGAATATGGTAGGTACTACTACTTTTACCGCTTGCGGAATTACGATTTTAAGCATAGTAGTCGTCCAACTTAAACCTAACGACCTGCCGGCTTCCATTTGACCTTTATCGATAGAGTTTATACCGCTTCGTATAATTTCTGCCATATAAGCACCGCTGTTTATACCGAACGACACGATAGGCACGACAAGGTTCGTCGGGTTAGTTTTTAAGCCGACCAATACCACGCCGTACATTATAAGCAACTGAACAAGCATAGGCGTACCGCGTATAACCGTTATGTAAAGGTCTGCGATTTTATCGAGTATTTTCATTATTACCGTGTTTTTAGGTGCTATTTTTACCATTGCAAGCATAATTCCGATTACAAAACCTATTATAACCGCGACAAAGGCAATAAGTAAAGAAATGCCGAGACCTTCTAAAAGAAGGCCTCGTACACCAAACACGTATTGTAACTGTGTTGAGAAATCCATTTCTATATTTTCCTAAATTAAAATTAGTCTACAATACCACCGCTGTGCTTTAAGGTAAAGAAGTCGATTACGCCGTTATCTATCATAACAGATAATACTTTGTTTACCTTTGCTACAAGTTCGGTTGCATTCTTATTAAAGTACAAAACATAACTTTCAGGTTCTTCGTTTAATTCGTATGCCTGTAAAGAATCTGCTTTACCGCTTGCAATAGATTCTGCGGGAAGTTTATCTATTACAACGACATCGATCGAAGAGCCGATATCGGTACTTGCTACGATTGCGTTCGTATAACCGATTTTGGTTGCGCCTGTATTTTCTAAATCGCCGACAACGTGTGCACCGTTATCGTCTTCGGTACCGTCTATGGCATCTCCTACAAGGAAATCACCGGTAGTAGCGTCTTGTACGCCTATTTTTTTGCCTGCAAGTGCGGTAAGCGGAACTTTACCGTCTACCAAAACAGAGTCTAACGAACCCTTAGGCGCTACAACATACTGAACAGAAGTTGCGTAAATTTCAGAAGCGATTGCAACTTCGTCGCGTTCAGCGGTTTTAGTCATACCTGCCGCGCCGATTGCCAACTCGTCTTTTCCGACTTCTTCTAAAATAAGACCGAATTCGATGTCGTTTATAACGACTTTGTATCCGAGCGCTTCGCCGATTTCTTCCATAATATCAATATCGATACCGACTACTTCGCCATACTCGTTAACATACTCGTAAGGTGCGAAACCTGCGTTTGTATATACGTTAAGAACAGGTCTGTCGTTACCGCATGCGGTTAAACCGAATATGCAACCTACACTCATTAACACTGAAAGAATAACTGTTAAAATCTTTTTCATTTTTTTCTTCTCCTAACTTTTTTTTACAAGTGTATTCTACACCTATAATTTCGGCTTGTCAAACATTTATGCAAAGTTTTTTAAAAATTTTCATATTTTTTTTCATAAATTTTTAATATTTTGCATACTTTTATGAATATTTACTTTTTTATTCATTTTTTATATACCGAAAGCGTTTTTTAAAAGAACTGCGTGCGTATTTTAAAGTGTTTTATTCGATTAAGTTTTGCGGAATGGTTTTTAAAAAATTAACTCTACCGTTTAATGTATAAAACAAAAAACACGCATACGGTCAGATAAAACCGCCGATACGTGTTTTGCTTTCATATAATGTTTACAATATATATAATAAGTTTAATAGGTTATTGTTTATTCGCCCGAGCCGTCGTTTAAGTAAAGAATACCCAAACAGTCTTCACCGCAATGGCTTGCGATAGTTCCGCCTGCCCTTGTAACATAAACGTTTTTAAATCCCCTGTCTTTTAACGATTCTATTGCCGTGTTTACAACCGATTCCGAAGCGGTAGTATAAGTTACGAATGCATGAGAAAGGTCAGGGGTATCGAATTGTTCGATAATATCTCGGCAATATTTTTTTACGATATACTCGTAGTTACCGCGATATTTTTTACCCGAAACCATTTTGCCGTTTGTAACCAAAATTTGCGGACATATTTTTAAAAGGTTAGCGCCGAAATAAGAAAGCGCGCTACACCTTCCGCCCTTGTACAAAAAGTCTAGACGTTTAAGTTCGAAACTTGCCTGAACGTTAGGAACCCGACCCAAACATTTTGCGTATATTTCCGAAGCGGAAACGCCGTTGTCTGCCAATTCCCTTGCGTAAATAGCAAGCAAAGCGATTCCGGTAGAAAGGCTTTGTGTATCTACGACGTATACGTTTTTACGCTCTTTTGCCGAAGCGACTGCGTTACCGTATGCAGACGACATTTTAGACGACAACGAAAAATGTACGACCGCGTCGTGGTTAGATAAAAGTTTATCGAAATGTTCGTCGTACTGAAATTTGTTTACCGCGCTTGTTCTGGGCAAAACCTTGTTTTCGGTAGCGTACTTAATTATTTCGTCGGTGGTAATTTCTCCGTCTAAATAACTTTTGTCGCCCAAAACTACAGTAAACGGTACTGTCGAAATAGAAAATCTGTCTAAAAGTTCTTTATTTAAATCGATGGTAGATTCTGCCGATACCGCTATTTTCATTTTATATTATCTCCTTGATATGTGTCTTTTTAAATTCTACTTTATTTTATTATAAAACGTCAAATTTAATCAACCTACTTTACGTTAAACGTTTTCTACACCGCAAAACACCGACGGTAGAGTAAAAAAAACGTTCTCTACCCATAGTAGAATATTGACGTATATCGTTTAAAACAGTTGATTTTTTTGCGGTTTTGTGTTATTATTTCCAATATGGATATAAAAGAAAACTTTGCAAAAAATCTGGTTCTGTTTAGAAAGGCGCTGGGTATTACCCAATCGGAACTTGCAGAAAAACTTAATTACTCTGATAAAGCGGTTTCTAAATGGGAACGTGCGGAGTCTGTTCCGGACATATACGTAATAAAACAGATAGCCGATTTTTTCGATGTAAAGGTAGACGTTTTGATTTCGGAACCTAAACCCGAAAAAAAGAAGTTGCTAAACATTTCTAAAAAGCGTATGGTAATATCTTTGGTATGCGCTACGTTCGTGTGGCTTGTGGCAATAGTTGCGTATGCGACTTTGGGGATAATTTTTCCGTCGGTTAAAAGAACCTGGCTGTCGTTTATTTACGCCGTACCCGTTTCGCTTATAATATTGCTTTCTATAACTTCGTCTTGGGGTAAAAACGTTCGTAACGCGGTGTTTACTTCGCTTTTAATGTGGTCTACGATACTTGCGGTTTTTCTTACACTGTTATATACCCTTAACGACGTTCCTGCAAACCTTTGGATGCTTTGGCTTATAGGGTTGCCCTTGCAAATTCTTATTGCGTTTTTCTTTTTTTATAAAAAGTTAAACAGAAAATAGTTAAAACTTTTTATACCGAATACGATTTTTACTGCGGTGGCTTTGCCACCGTTTTTTTTTTGTAAATTATTTTGCTTTTATTATTACGAATTATAAACCGTACCGTGCTTATATAATACGTAATTTGTATTGAAAAAAAATTGAAAAAAGTCCGACGGAAAAATTTTTCCGTCGGACTTTACGTAAACACCGCTTAATACCACCGTTAGTTTAGTGTAACGTCTTTTAGTTTTTGGTATTTTTTTATTGCGATTTTTTTAATTTCGTCTAAGTTTCTTTGTTTTTCGAAAGTTTCGTCGCTGATTTTTTTTGCGATAAAAATAGATTCGGTAGAATAATTCAAACAACCCAAGTCGTTTACGAATTTTCCGCTTTGTCTGTTACCCATAAAGTCGCCCGAACCCCTTAACTTATAGTCGTACTCTGATATTTTAAATCCGTCTGTGTTGTTTACCAAAACCGAAAGCCTTTCTAAGGCTTGTTCGTCGGTGGCGGTAGTGGTTAAAAAACAGTAACTTTTTACGTCAGAACGCCCTACCCTTCCCCTTAATTGGTGAAGCGCCGACAAGCCGAAACGCTCTGCATTATAAATTACCATTACGGTTGCATCGGGAACGTCTACGCCGACTTCGATTACGGTAGTAGACACCAGCACCATAATCTGTTTGTTTTTAAACGCCTGCATAACGGCTGTTTTTTCGTCGTTTTTTAGTTTTCCGTGTAAAAGCCCTACCGAAACGTCGGGCAGTTTGGCTTTTATTTCTTCGTAAAGTTCGGTAACGCTCATTACCGAACCTTCTTCGTCGCCGTCGATTTTGGGGCAAACGAAATACGCCTGATACCCGTTTAGCGTTTGCTTGCGTATAAACTCTAACATACCCGTATATTTTTCTTCGGGAACGAAATTTGTTTGAACGGGAATTCTGCTTTTGGGTTTGTCGGATATGGTGGTTATATCTAGGTCGCCGTAAAAAATCAGCGAAAGCGTTCTGGGAATAGGCGTGGCGCTCATTACCAAAACATCGGGCATATTGCCCTTACCGAGCAACGCGCTTCTTTGCGCTACGCCGAAACGCTGTTGTTCGTCGCATACGCAAAGCGAAAGATTGTTAAATTCTACGTCGTCGGAAAGCAAAGCGTGTGTTCCCACGACAATATTGCTAAGCCCCGAAACTATTTCCGATTTTACCCTGCGTTTTTCTTTTGCGGTAAGCGAACCCGTTAAAAGCGAAACATTAAATTCGGGAAAAGCCTTTTTTAGCACGTTGTAATTTTGAACGGCAAGCACTTCGGTCGGGGCAAGCATAACCGCCTGATACCCCGATTTTACCGCTACGAATATAGCGCAGGTAGACACTGCCGTTTTACCGCTTCCTACGTCGCCCTGCATAAGACGGTTCATTACCGTACCGCCGTTCATATCGGCGTATATTTCTTTAACCGCATTTTTTTGACCTTGTGTAAACTCGAACGGAAAGGTGCGTTTAACAAACGCTTGCAAGTCTTCGGTCGAGCAGTCGTATTTGTTTATTCTTACCTGCTGTCTACCGCCCTTAATAATTTTAAAAGCCGAAATAAGCGCAAAGTATTCTTCTACGGCAATTCTGTCGGACGCCTTTTTAACGTTTTCGAAAGACGTGGGGTTATGGACTTCTTTATAAGCCGAATATAAATCGGTCAGCCCATACTTGATTTGAAGGTCATGCGGAATAACGCTTGCGGGTTTTTCTAGATTTACCGACAAACGAATACTGTCCCTTACCAACTTTTGCGTAAGACTGCCCTTTAACTGGTATTGCGGAACTATACCCTGTAACCGAAAGACTTTTTCGCACGGCTCGAAAGACGGGTTTACAATGCTTACAACCCCGTTTTCTTTTCTTACCCTGCCGTAAAACAAGTATTCTTCGCCCACTTTAAGTTTGGGCGCAACGTACGGCTGATTAAACCATACGACCGAAAAGAACAACCCTTCTTGCTCGCAAGACACTTTTACCATTCCGCTACGGCGAAAGTACCTTACGACGGGCATACTTACTATTTTACCCGCCGTTAAAACGACGTCGTTATGATACGCCGGCTTTAACGATTGTTTAGAACGCATATCTAAATAGGCACGGGGAAAGTGCCTTATTAAATCGGATGTATCTAATATACCCATTTTATTAAGTTCGTCGCGTCTTTTTTCGTTGATACCGCGTATGTTAGTAAGTTCCATAAGTTTATGTTAAAAAAGGGAAAGACTTCTCTTTCCCTTAAAAATTATTCTAATGCTACGTAATAATAGTAAACGGGTTGACCGCCGTAATGAACTTCTACGTCGCAATCGGGGAACCTTTCCCTTACTGCTTCGGCAAGCGTTTCGGCTTCTTCTTCTTTAACGTCTTTGCCGTAGTAGAGAGTAATAATCTCTTCTCCGCTACGAATTTTTTCTATTAAATCGAAGGTAACTTCGCCTATGTCTTTACCGATAGACAAAATCTTTTTGTTGTCTAGCCCCATAATGTCGCCGACTTTAAGTTCGAACCCGTCCATTTTAGTGTTTCTTACCGCATACGTTACCTGACCTACCGATACCATATCTAATGCGTGTATCATATTAGCCTTGTTTTCGTCTACGGGAAGTTCGGGGTTAAAGGCAAGCGCCGCCGAAAAACCTTGCGGAATGTTCTTTGTGGGAATAACGTGAATTTTTTTATTTTCTACCAAAGACTTTGCTTGTTCTGCGGCAAGTATAATGTTTTTGTTGTTAGGAAAAACGAATACGTTTTCTGCGTTTATTCTGCTTACGGCGTTTGCTATGTCGTTAGCCGACGGGTTTAGCGTTTGACCGCCTTCTACGATAGCGTCTACCATTAAATCTTTAAATATGCTGGTTATACCGTCGCCTGCCGATACGGCCATCATACCCATAAGTTTTTTCTCTTCTTCGTACTTTTTCATTAAAGCCCTGTTCTGCTCTAACATATTCTCGATTTTAAGTCTGTCGAGTTCGCCGAGTTCTAGCGCTTTGGTCAAAGCGACGCCCGGCTTGTTTGTATGAACGTGAACCTTAACGAAATCTAAATCGCCTACCGCAATAACGCTGTCGCCTATGGTCATTAAAAATTCCCTGAAACGTTCTATGTCGGCAAGAGTGGTTTGCTTTTTAAGATTGATAATAAAAAATTCCGTACAATAGGCAAATTCTATACTGCCCAAACTCATTATGTCGGCGTGTTCCATAGCCGTTTCCGAAGAAATAGCGCTTGACACGGGCTCTACATATTCTACCGATTCGCCGAAGATAACCTTAGCCATACCTTCGATAACGTACATAAGCCCCTTACCGCCTGCGTCTACTACGCCCGCTTTTTTAAGAACGGGTAAAAGCGTGGGTGTAAGTTCTACCGCTTCGTTGCCGGCGTTTATTATTTCCGGAAAGAACACTTCGAAGTCTTTTGTTTTTGCACGAGTGCTTGTAGCGAACTCCGCAATCATTCTTATAACGGTAAGTATCGTACCTTCTTTGGGCATAGACACCGCACCGTACGCTACTTCCGCACCGGCGACGAGTGCCTTTGCAAATATTTTGGTATCTACTTCTTCGGTCTTTTTAAGAACCGAACAGATACCTCTTATAATCTGTGAGAGTATAACGCCCGAATTACCGCGAGCGCCACGCAAAGCGCCCTTAGATATGGCTTCGCATATATCGGACATTTTGTTTGTTCTGCAATTAGCAAGTTCTTTTACCGCCGACTGTAAAGTAAGCGACATATTTGTACCCGTATCTCCGTCAGGCACGGGGAATACGTTTAATGCGTCTATGTTTACCCTGTTTATCTCTAACAGCCTGGAAGCCGTTATTATCATCGTTCTTAACGTTGCACCGTTAATTGTAGTTTGCATTTATATTACTCCTAATGAGAAAAAGACTTTGTAATTTTTTACTTCTGAATGCTTTTGACGTTTACATTTATGGTATCTACAATCATACCAGTAAATCGTTCGACTTTGTACTGCACAGACTCTTTTAAAGCTTCTACGACAGCCTTAATGGATACGCCGTATTTTACTACGACGGCCATATCTATAAAAATTCTGTCGCCGGACGTGTGAACTTTTATACCGCACACGTCGTGCCTTATGCGGAAAAACGTAAGCACCCTGTCGGTAAAATCGAGTGGGACAAACGCAACTATCCCATAACAATCCTTAGAAATTTTAGAAACAAACCTTTCTATGGTGTTATCGGATATGATTATCTTTCCGTAAATGTTGTTAGTTTTAACAGCCATATAAACCTCGATAATTTGCGATACTACCATTTTACAATATTTAAATGCTTTTTGCAAGTTTTTACGATAAATAAATAAAACTTTTTAACGCCGATTTAAAATTTGGTCTAAATTTTAATAAAAACCGCTGAAAAAAAGTTGCATTTTATTTTATAATATGTTAGAGTATTTAATGTCAAAAAATAAATTATTCCAATCGGAGGATAAAAATATGAGTAAAGTATGCAGTGTTTGTGGTAAAGGTAAACTTTCGGGCAATTTGGTAAGCCACTCTAACCGTAAAACCCCTAAACTCTACGAAGCAAACCTTCAAAAGGTAAGCGTTAAAAACGCTAACGGTACCGTTTCTAAAGAATACGTTTGCACCAGATGTTTAAAAAGCGGTAAGGTAGAAAGGGCTTAACTTTAAGTAAACGCCAAAAACGAAAGTCGTGGTTTTTGCTACGGCTTTTTTTGTGCTTTTAAAAACCGTTATACCCTTTTATATATTATTTTAAATGGCAATATATAACCGTTACGGTTATCGTTTACTATTAAAAAAGGATAAGCAAACCCGACGTGCTTATCCTTTTAACGTTTACAATAACGGCGCTATAATTTTTATTATAGAACGGAAAAAGTTTCTAAAAAATCCCGTCTTTATATCTTCGGGTTTTACCTGCACGCTTTTTTCAAGCGTTTCGAGTATATCTTTTTTCATATCTTTAAGACAGTCGGTATTAAACATCCATACCCCGTTTTCGAAGTGATGAACAAGACTTCTGTAATCTAGGTTTACCGTACCTATCATACCGTACACGTCGTCTACTAGATAACTTTTAGAATGTATAAAGCCCGGCTCGTATTCGTAAATTTTTACGCCTGCGCTCATAAGTCGCGGATAATAACTTTGCGTCATACTGAAAATTATTTTTTTGTCGGGAACGTGCGGAACGATTATTTTTACGTCTACACCGCGAAGCGCGGCAGACTCTATACTCTGGCACAAGTCGTTGTCTATTATTAGGTATGGCGTTGTAATATACGCATAGGTCGTGGCGTTACACAGCATATTTTGTATAATGCTTTTACCTACCCTTCTGGTGTATATGGGGTAAGGTCCGTCGCCGAAAGGCATAACGTATCCGTTGGCTTGCACTTTATGTTCGGGGTACAACTCGCTTTTAATTCGGGGCAATTGCTTTATGTTTATACCGTAATCGAAAATAAAAAGTTTCGTCATATTCCAAACGGCTTCGCCTTCTAAACGAATACCAGAATCTTTCCAATGGCCGAACCGCTTTTTCTTGTTGATATATTCGTCGGCAAGATTAACACCGCCCGTGTAACCTATTTTACCGTCTATTACGGTAATCTTTCGGTGGTTTCTGTTATTAAACTCGCTGTCGGCACCGCCACGTACCCTAGAAAACGGAGTGGCGTCTATGCCGTAACTCTTAATTTTTTTTGCAAAATTTTGCGGAAGCGTTTTCATACAGCCTATGTCGTCGTAAACCATTTTTACTTCTACGCCCGACCTAGACTTTTCTTTTAGCACGTCTAAAACCGAATTGAAAAACTCGCCTTCTTCCATTATAAAATAGTCGACGAAAATAAATTTTTCGGCTGTTTTTAAGTCGGAAATAAGACTTTCAAACATTTCTTCGCCCGACGCGAAATACTTGGCGGACGTGTTTTGATAAATATGCGAATCGGAAACACCCGTAAGAGACCTTGCCTGACGGTATGCGTTGTCGTCTTCCGAATTGATTTTGCCAAGCAAAAAGTCGTCGTTTTTGTTAAAATCGAAAACTTTTAACGCCTGTATTCTTTTTACATATTTTTTCTTTAACGTTCTCGAATAAAAAATAAAGTACAGCATAAACCCCATAACGGGCAATATAAGTACCACCAACAGCCACGGCGCTTTGTAGTCGGGATTGTCGTCGGAAGAAATTATTTTTAGCACACAGCAGATTTGCGTAAACATGGCAAGCGAATAAAAATAGGGCAAGTATATGCACAGTGCCACCACTATGCCGATAATGGCGCTGACTTCGAAAACGGTTATTAACCCTGCCAACACATATCTGAACGGAATGTAACGGTAAGAATATTCTTTTTCTTTACCGTTTATTTTGTACTTGCGCGTTACTTTCATTTTGCCACCCTTTTCTTATGTCGCTAATGTTTTACATAGTATACCGCTAAAAAAATTTGTTGTCAACAGCGTGTTTTTAAATAAAATCGTAAAACTTTTCGGTTGACCTACAACGTGCTTTTACCTTTAAAACAAAACGCGATATATTTAATATACCGCATTTTGGTTTTTTAATGTTTTACCGCGTCTTATTACGTTCTTTTTTTACTTGTTCGTTTAACGCTTAGCCGTTTAACAAACCGTCGGTCAATTCTAAAATTTTAGCCGAATACTTGTTTTGCCTGCGGTTTAGTATCTTTTTGTAAATAAAATAATTTACAGACACCATTGCAATTCCCACAACGCCGACGGCTATGCCGAGTATCATACTTTGACCTATTACTTTCATTGCAAAGCACATTCCCGTACCGAGCGTCAACGCACCTACTACGCCTAAAACGTAAGCAAAAACCTTTGCGGGGCGTTTTACTTTTTTGTCTAGTTTTTTTAGTTCGTCGAATTTATCGACGGTTTTTTGTTGGTACCTTAAACGAATTTGTTGTACCTTTTTAGTTTCCGATGCAGTCATTTTTTTCTCCTTCGAGCAATTTGCTCTTTCTTTAATTTACGACTGCATTATAAACAAACGACGTTAAAGTTTGATAAATATTTTGTAACCGTTTTGAAAGCGTTTTGTTAAACTTTTGTAAATACCGATTTTTATTTGTCTTGGGGGTTTTCGTTAAGAATTTCTTCGGATAACCGCAAAATTTCCGAACCGTACTTTTCTTTGTTCTTTTTTAGCACATAGCGGTAAATAAAATACGACAAAGCCATAGGCACGGCACCTAAAACGCCTAAAACTGCACCTATAAAAATTTTGTCCCATTCTAACACGCAAGTCATTCCTAACCCGAAAATCAAACAACCCAAAATACCGACGACAAGCGATATTGCTGTAGCCGTGTCGTTTACCTTAGAATTAAGTTTTCTTAACCTGTCTAGTTTGCTTATTTCTTTTTCTTCGGGTAAATACTGTTTTCTTATACTTGCAATCTCTTTTCTTTCTTCTTCGGTAGGTGCTTTGTAAGTAAATTCAAACCTATTGTCTTTCATTTTTAATGTTCTCCGAATATAAATTTTTAATAATTTTGTTTGCTTTAACTATAATAAAAATTCCAAGCGCAACGTTAAACACGCTTACTACCGAGCCGGTAAGAGTATTAAAAAGCCCGACGTTTACCCCTTCGGTACTAAACGTGTTAAGCAACGCCGTTTGCAATGCGAGAATAGAAACGGTTGCGTCGGTAAGGTTTATGTTACGAATTGCTTTTACCGTTAGGTCGTTTTGTTTTTTAGCGCGGAATACGTTTATAACCGACATAATTATTTTGTAAAAGGCGTAAGCCGAAAACCCGTATATCGTCCAACCGGCGTATTCGAAATATCTTTGGTCGAATATCATTTGTGCTATCGCAGACGATAAAGCCACGTTTAGTATAAGCAAAACCGTTCCGCTGTTACGGTAGGTTTTTGCCTGCCTGATTTTTTCTTGATTTTCGGACACGGTTTTGTCGGATATTCTTTTTTTGCCGTGATAAAACAAAACACCGCCACGGGTAAACGCAAGCATTAGGTAGTACATGGCAAGCGCGCCGTACCAAATCGATAAATATTGTATACCCATATATGCGTTAAACGAAGCAAACGCAACGCTTGTTATAAACGAGCCGACCGAAAACACCAACGTTCTAAACCCGAAGTTTTCTAAAATCGTACGCGTAAACTTTTTGCTTTTTAAAAAGGTTATCGTTTTATGCTTGACGTCGGAAATGTTTTTTACTACTAAGTACACGCTGTACGCCAACGATATTGCCGAAAGGCCGTACAACAGATAAGACAGTATTTGCACCCACTTGCCTTCGTCTTTTATAAAAAGCGTAAAAAGAGTTACGCCGATTATTATAACCGTAAAAATGTATACAAAAATCCTAAACAATACCGACGGGGTTTTAAGTTTTTTATACAGACTTTGCCATTTATCTTTCATTTAACACACCGTTTAAAACGACGGTAAACGTGCTTCCTACACCGACTTCGCTGACGACGGAAATTTCTCCGCCCAAAAAGTCTATTACCTTTTTTACCAACGAAAGCCCTAGCCCGTTTCCTTCTTGCGAGCGAGAAGTATCGCCCTGATAAAACTTTTCAAAAATACGAGCGCCCGTTTCTTTGGTCATTCCGCAACCGTTGTCTTTTACTTTAAATATTGCTTTGTTGTCGTCTTTTTTTAATTCTAAACTTATTTTTCCGCCGTCCGCAGTAAACTTTACGGCGTTAGACAAAAGATTGTACCAAACCGTTTCTAAAAGCGTTTGGTCTGACACGATTTTTATATCGTCGAAGTCGCAGTCTAACGTGATGTTTTTTTGTTCGATAATGTCTTCGAAGTCTATAACCGTTTGCGACACGGCTTCGGTTAAATTAAACGTTTTGCTTTCCGATTTTATTTGTTGATTTTCTAGTTTGTTAAGTTTTAAAATGTTGGTTATTAAATCGGAAAGTCTTACGGTGGCCTGTAATAAAACTTTTACGTACCTGCTTCTGGTTTGCTCGTCTAAACTAGCGTCTTGCAAAGCGCCGACGTAATTTTGAATAATGGCAAGCGGAGTTTTTATTTCGTGCGATACGCTGGATATAAAATCAGTTTTTAAAACTTCCGACTTGCCTAGTTCCGCCACCATAACGTTAAGGTTTTCTTTTATATAATCGTATTCGTTATACTTGCCGTAAGGGTGAGTTATATTTAGCCTTACCGAAAAGTCGCCCGAAGCGATTTTTTCGGTGGCGTCCAGTATTTGATTAAGCGGTTTATCGACCATTATTTTTCTTCTGACGATGTCTATTACCGTACATATTGCCGACAGCACGAAAATAATTACAAGTATTAAAATTGCAATTAACACTTTATCGGAAGTCCTTGTCGATATAAACTGAAACAGCAGTATTGCTATTTGTATTATAAAAGCGATACAAACAAAAAACAACAACGCGCCCGTAAAACTAAACCCGCTACGCTTTATTTTTCTTTTTTTCATTTCAGTATCACCTTATACCCCATACCGTGAACGGTAACTATTTCGAACCCGTCGCACTTTGCCGTTTTTTCGCGAAGTTTTGCAATATATACGTCTACCGTTCTGCTTGTTGCCGAAGAATCGTAATCCCAAAATTCTTCCATTAAACTAGAACGGGTAAAAGTTTTTTTAGGATAAGACAAAAACTTAAAAAGAATATCGAATTCGCGTACGGTTAAAGCAAGTTCTTCGCCGTTTATTTTTGCCACGTATTCTTCTTTGTTCATTGTAAAATTGCCTACGGTAATTTCTTTTTCCGACTGTATTTTGGCACGGCGCAAAAGCGCGTTGATTTTTAATATTAAAACGTCTATGTCGAAAGGCTTTGTAACGTAGTCGTCTATGCCGATACGGTACCCCAGCATTTTAGAAGGCTTGTCGTCTTTTGCAGTCATAAAAACAATAGGCGTGGTTTTGTCTGAAATTCTTATGTTTTCGGCAAGTTCGAACCCGTCTAATTCGGGCATCATTACGTCGGTTAAAACCAAGTCGAATTTAGTATCGGCAAGTTTATTAAGCGCTTGTTTACCGTTGGTGACGCTTTCCGTTTCGAACCCAAAGTTTTTTAGACTGAACGTTACGAAACGGTTTAAGTCCGCGTCGTCTTCTACAACGAGAATTTTTGTCATAACACACCACCTTTGTTATTATTATAAACGTAAGTTTTAGTAATTTGTATAAATTATGTTAAAGTTTTGTAAAACTAAAAAAAGGAATTGAAAAAATCAATTCCCGTTTTTAATCGAACAAACCGTCTACCGACAAGTATCTTTCGCCTGCGTCGGGTAAAAACACGACGATAGTTTTGTTTTCGTTTTCGGGTAACCTTGCAAGGCTTATACCTGCGCTTAGACTTGCGCCCGAAGAAATACCGCATAGCAACCCTTCGGTTTTTGCAAGAAGGTTGGTCGTAGTATAAGCGTCTTTATCGGAAACGGTTTTTACCAGGTCTACTACGCCAGCGTCGTAATTATCGGGTACGAAGTTTGCGCCTATACCCTGAATTTTATGTGCGCCCGAAATGTTTTTGGTTATCATAGGCGAACTTTCGGGTTCTACCGCAACCACCTGTATATTAGGGTTTTTCTCTTTAAAAAATCTACCGCAACCGCTAATCGTTCCGCCCGTGCCTACGCCTGCTATAAACATATCTAGTTTGCCGTCGGTGTCCGAATATATTTCTTTTGCCGTCGTTACGTAGTGCGCCGTTACATTGGCGGGGTTAGAAAACTGCGACGGAATAAAACTGTTGGGAATGGAATTTTTTAGTTCGTCGGCTTTTTCCAGCGCGCCTTTCATTCCTTTTTTACCGTCGGTTAAAACGATTTCCGCACCGTAACCTTTAATAAGCATAATTCTTTCTTTACTCATCGTATCGGGCATAACTATAATCGCTTTATACCCCCTAGAAGCGCAAATGCTTGCTAGACCTATTCCCGTGTTTCCCGAAGTAGGTTCTATTATGGTTGCGCCGTCTTTTATAAGACCCTTTTCTTCGGCGTCTTTTAACATAAAAAGCGAAGCGCGGTCTTTTGCGCTACCCGTAGGGTTAAACCTTTCTAGTTTAAGTAAAAGCGTTGCCTTTAAACCCAGCGCTTTCTCTATGTTTTTGGCGCGGTAAAGCGGAGTGTTACCTATTAAACCTTCTATTCCGTCGACTACTTTCATAATAGATTCTCCTTTTTCATCAACTCTTTCAGTTTAGAAACAGCCCTAAACCTGTGGCTTACGCTGTTTTTTTCTTGTTCGGAAGCAACGCCGAAACATTTATTTATATCGTAACTGAAAAAAAGCGGGTCGTAACCGAAACCGTTTTCGCCCTGTGCGGAATATAAAATTTTTCCGTCGGTTTTGCCCGTTGCCGTCAAAATTTTTCCGTCGTCGTAATACACCATACAGCAAACGAAACTTGCGTTTCTGTCTTCTTTGTCTTTAAGATTTTTTAAAAGAAGGCTATTGTTGTGTTCGTCGTCGCCATCGCCAGAATACCTTGCGCTAAATATACCCGGCGCACCGCCCAGCGCGTCTACCGTAAGACCGCTGTCGTCGGCAATTACGGGAAGTTTAATTATATCGGATATGGTTTTTGCTTTTATAAGCGCGTTTTCGTAAAAAGAATTTCCGTTTTCTTCTATCTCGAAATCGAACCCCAAGGTCTTGTACCCTACGATTTCGAATTCCGGAAACATTACGGCAAGTTCTTTTATTTTGCCTTTGTTACCGCTTGCCAAAACAAGTTTTTTCTTTTGCATTACATCACCTTTACGAGTTTTATGTATTCTTCGGCGGTTAAATCTTCGCCCCTTACGGTCAAAGGAATATCGGCGGTTTTTAAGAAATCTTCTGCCTTTGCACGCGTTAGTTTAAATCCGTTCATAAGATTGTTTATAAGCATTTTTCTGCGACTGGAAAACGCCACCCTTACCACGTCCCTGACCTTTTTGTAGTCTATGTCATTAAATTTATCTTTTTCTATGTCTATTTTTACGACTGCGGAATCTACGTTAGGTTGCGGTGTAAACATGGTACGCGGAACTTCGGCAATGATTTCTGCCTTTCCGCGCAAATTTATACCTACGGTTATTGCACCGTACTCGCTGTCGCCTGCGTTTGCCGTTAGCCTTTGGGCAACTTCTTTTTGAACCATTACCGACATAGATTTTAAGCGTTTGCCGTTTTCTAAAAAGTTCATTATTATGGGCGTGGTTATGTAGTACGGAAGGTTTGCTACAAGTTTATAATCGTCGCCGAGTTTTTTTTCTAGCTCGGAAAGTTTTTCTTTCATAATATCGGCAAAAACCAAACTTACGTTGTCGCACCCCGAAAGCGTTTGCGCCAGAACGGGTTTTAACTTTTCGTCGATTTCGTAGCCGATTACCCTTTTCGCACGCTCGGACAATACCCTTGTAAGAGCGCCCGCTCCGCACCCGATTTCTAACACGGTGTCTTGTTTTGTTACTTGGGCATTGGTTACTATTTGATTT
Organism: uncultured Christensenella sp.; assembly: GCA_964475885.1. Classification (GTDB taxonomy): domain Bacteria; phylum Bacillota; class Clostridia; order Christensenellales; family Borkfalkiaceae; genus UBA1259. Next base: position 5,690 of record CAYYYD010000016.1, on the reverse strand, counting down.
AAAAGCGAAACGTCGGTCAAAAAATTTTGACCGTAAGCCTTTTTAAAATTAAAGCCGTATGTTTCTAAAACCTTTTTTAACGATTTTTCCATAAATTACCAATACCAAAAGCGTATAAAAATTATTATACCGCACATTATACTATCGTAAAGAGAAACTCTTTACCAAACATCATTTTTACCAATGATAAAAAACTCAAAACAAAGCCGTTTATCGGCTTTGTTTTTTTAAAACTTAAAAAGTCTTTCAGCGTTTTCGGTTATCGTTTTTGCAAATTCCGAACAATCTTTGTTTTTCACTTTCGCCAAAAACATTGTAATTACGGGGATATTTTTAGGCTCGTTTACCGTTCCCCTAAACGGTTCGGGCGAAAGATACGGAGAATCGGTTTCCGTCAGCATTCTGTCTTCGGGACAATATTTTGCGACTTCTACGTTTTTCTTTGCGTTTTTAAACGTTACCGTTCCGCCGAACCCCAGCATAAAGCCAAAGTCTAAAAGAATTTTAGCCGTTTCTACGCTACCCGAAAAACAGTGCATTACTCCGCCGTGCGTAAGTTTATAAGAGTTTTGTCGTAAAATGCTAAGCATATCTTCGGTCGCTTCTCTGCAATGCACGGACACGGGAAGTTTATATGCGTAGGCAAGTTCTAGTTGACTTATAAAAACGCTTTGCTGTTTTTGTTTATCGTAAGGCTTCCAATAATAGTCTAAACCTATTTCGCCCACGGCTACGCACCTTTCGTGCTTTAATAACTTTGCAATTTCGTCTTGGGTGTTTTCGTCGTAAAACTCGGCGTCGCTAGGGTGAAAGCCTGCGCCGAAATATATGCTGTTATACGTTTCGGAAAGTTCTTTACCTTTTGCCGACGATAAAACATTACAGCCCATATTTATAACTTTGGTAACGCCTACCCTTTGGTATTCTTTTACGACCGCCGAAACGTCGAACCGCGAATCGTCTAAATGGCAATGCGTGTCTACGTACATCAGTATACCAAACTGCCGTCTTCTATATCTTTTTCGGGAGAAAGGAATGCAAGTTCGCCCTTTTCGTTTTCGGCGCAACATATCATACCTTCGGACATAATTCCGCATAGTTTTGCGGGTTTTAAGTTGGTAACCATCATAAGTTTTTTGCCTATAAGATATTCGGGCGTATACGCGTTTGCTATACCGCTTACGACGGTTCTGGTTTCTTCGCCGATTTTAACGGTAAGTTTTAACAGTTTTTTGCTTTTTTCTACCCTTTCACAAGCAATTACTTTTGCGATTTTTAATTCTATTTTAGAAAAATCTTCAAAAGTAATTTCGGGTTTTTTGGTAGTTTCTTGCGTATTTTCTTGTACCTTTTGCTGATTTGTTTGTTTTAGTTCTTCTGTCATTTTATTCACCTGTTCGGTTATTTTGTCGGCATCTAGCCTTGCAAACAAAATTTGCGGAGTTTTTGTTACCTGCGCCCTTTCGGTTAAACCGAACTTGTCTGCGTTTATATATTCCCTTAACTCTATACCCAGCATTTCGGACACTTTTTTGCAGGTATCCGGAATAAACGGAGATAACAGCGACGTGCCGATTATTATGCTTTCGGTAAGATTATACAGTACGGTTTTAAGACGGTCGCTTTTTTCCGGGTCTTTTGCAAGAGCCCAAGGCATTGTTTCGTCTATATACTTGTTTGCCCTTCTGAAGACTGTAAATATTTCGCTTAACGCGTCGGCAACCTTAAACTCGTCCATTTTTTTGCAGACTTTTTCTTTTGCGCCTACGACAACCGATTTTAACTCTTCATCGATAGGTTCGGTAACATTTGCGTTTGTTACTTCGCCGTCGAAATATTTATTAGACATTGCAATCGTACGGCTAACCAAATTACCGTAAACGTTGGCAAGGTCGCTGTTTATCGTTTCGGTTACCGATTCCCAAGAAATAAGCCCGTCGTTATCTTGTGGCATTGCGTTTAGCACATAATACCTTACGGCGTCTTTCCCGAATACGTTTACCATATCGTCTGCGTACATTACGTTGCCCTTAGACTTGCTCATTTTACCGCCTTCTTGCAAAAGCCAGCCGTGTCCGTAAACCCTTTGGGGTAGCGGAACATTTAAAGCCATTAAGAATATAGGCCAATATATGGTATGAAACCTTATAATGTCTTTGCCTATTATATGCACGTCAGCAGGCCAAAGTTTGTTATAAAGTTCCGAACCGTTGCCATCTGCGTCGTAGCCGATACCGGTAATGTAGTTGGTTAGCGCGTCTAACCAAACGTACACCACGTGCTTATCGTCGAAATCGACGGGTATGCCCCACTTAAAACTGCTTCTGGAAACGCACAGGTCTTGAAGACCGGGCTTTAAAAAGTTGTTTATCATTTCGTTTTTGCGGGAAACGGGGGTTATAAATTCGGGGTGGTCTTGATAATACTTTAAAAGCCTGTCTGCATATTTGCTCATCTTAAAGAAATATGCTTCTTCGCTAGACTTTACGACAGGTCTGCCACAGTCGGGGCACTTGCCGTCTACAAGTTGACTTTCCGTCCAAAAACTTTCACACGGGGTGCAGTACCAACCTTCGTAAGAACCTTTGTATATATCGCCCTGCTCGTACAGTTTTTTAAATATCTTTTGAACCTGTTTTTCGTGGTACGTATCGGTAGTCCTTATAAAATTATCGTACGAAACGCCTACCAAGTCCCATATTCTTTTAATTTCCCCCGCAACATTGTCTACAAACTGCTTGGGGTTTACGCCGACCGCCTTAGCCTTTTCTTCTATTTTTTGACCGTGCTCGTCGGTACCCGTTTGCAAATAAACATCGTAACCCTGATACCTTTTAAAACGAGCGACACTGTCTGCTAAAATGGCTTCGTAAGTGTTTCCGATATGCGGTTTACCCGAAGTATAAGCGATAGCAGTGGTTATATAATATTTTTGTTTCATCGATTTTCTCCTTGTAACGGACAAATTTTTACTTGAATTTAAAACTTTTTCTTATATATTCTACCACAATTTTTCGGCATATTCAAGGATAATTAAACATAAAGTTTAATTATGAATGCGATTTTCGGAATAGTTTTAACGCTATCTACTTTGGTTTTGCTTTTCACTTCGCCCGAAAGCGTTATGTCGGCGTTTTTGTCGGGCGGAGAAAAGGCTTTGCAACTTACACTAAAAATGCTTACCATATACGCCGTTTGGCTTGGAATTTTCAAACTTATGGAACGCAGTCGGCTTTCGGATAAGTTTGCTAAACTTTTGTCGCCGTTAAATAAATTTCTGTTCGGAAAGGTTCCCGAAAAAGCCAATACGTTTATGTCCTTAAATATTTCTGCAAATATTTTGGGAATGAGCGGTGCAACGACGCCTATGGGTATAAAGTCTATACAAGAACTAGAAAAATACCCTAACACCGAATACGCAATCGCTATGTTTTTTGTAATTAACGCAACAAGCGTTCAGATTATTCCGTCTTCGGTTTTGGCATTAAGAACAAGTATGGGCTCGGCTTCTCCGTCGGATATTATTTTACCGACAATTTTGGCAACGCTTTTGTCTTCGGTAATAGGCGTAATTTTGGTTAAAGCGTTTATAAAAAAACCCAAATAATATGAGTTACTTTATCCCGCTTTTAATTTTATTCGTTTTTATCTACTCGGCTTTTAAAAAGGTAAAACCATACGACGCCTTCACCGAAGGCGCAAAGTCCGCGGTTCCGTTTGCCGTTAATATCTTCCCTTATCTGGTAAGCATTTTCGTGCTGACCGAACTTTTTGAAATAAGCGGAATTTCCGACTTTATACAAAACCTTGTGTCGCCCGTATTCGGCTTTTTCGGAATTCCAAAAGAACTTACCGAATTAGTGCTTATAAAACCCTTCTCGGGAAGCGGTTCTCTTGCGGTGCTTACTGATATTTTTAATACGTACGGCGTAGACTCTTACCTTTCTAGGTGCGCTTGCGTTATATACGGAAGTAGCGAAACGGTGTTTTACGTAGCAGGCGTCTACTTTGCCGGCGCAAAAACAAAAAATCTTACAAAACCGATTATCATATCTTTGTTTGCAAGTTTTTGTTCTTGCGTGTTCGCTTGTTTTATCTGCCTTGTTATGTAAGTTGTTTAGTTTGGTAAGTTTTGATTAAATAAAACTCGAACAGTAAAGGAATGGTAAATGACAGAATATTTTTCAAATCAAATGCGTTAGTTAAAAAATATAGTTACAGATATATAAAAACCATATAAGTTAAATGAATGATATAAAAAGTATAATATAACAAAATGAAAGTAAAAAGCGACGGAATCCCGTCGCACTTTATTACTTATTCAATCTAGTATTTTTATATAAGATAGTTTATTTTTATTAAAACACATTTGCTTTTTAGTGTTATGTAAAAACACTTTTACTCTCCCCAAACCGTAAGCACGCCGTCTACGTAATGCCAATAGTTACCTTCTTCCGTCGGCCTGGTTTCGCTGTAATAATAACGCGTAGCATTTATTAAATTTTCGTTATAATATGAGATGTCTATCTCGTCCCAACTACTTACAGTACCTGTATAATATACGCTTGTTAAACTATCACAATCATAGAACGCATCTCTTTCTATACTAGTTACACTGTCGGGAATAACTACACTTGTAAAACTATCACAAAATTCGAACGCAAAGGCACCTATGCTTGTAACATTGTTACAGATATTGAATGTTACGCTCGTTAAACTTGTACAATACCAGAACGCAAGATCCGACATATATCCTGCATCGTAAAGTCCATATTCAAGTTCTTCTTCTTTGACACCTATATTAATTGTTATATTCGTTAAACTTGTACAATACCAGAACGCAAAGTCAGATATATACATATAATGACCATCACCGCTACCGATTGTTACGCTTTTTAAACTTGTACAACCACTGAACGCATAACTGTTTATATCTGCAGTGGTTATATTTGCTTGAGTTACCAATTCGTCGTTTATATATAAATTTTTAGCATAATATAATGGATTAGAATAATAATTGCCAAAACCAATTTGTACCCATTGGTCTATCGTACCTGTATAATTTACTTTCGTTAAACTATAACAACCACAGAACGCGCTATATCCTATACTCGTTACACTGTTCGAAATAGTTACGCTTGTTAAACTTGTACAACCATAGAATGCATACTTATTTATTTTGTAAGCTTGACCGTTATAGTCTTCTGGTAATACTAATTCCGTTTCCGTACCGTTATAACCTAATAAATAATTTGTACCGTCGCAAGTATAAAATAAATATCCGTTTTGGTTTACTACTTCAGTTTCGCCTTCTGTTTTTACATTTAACGCATAATAACCTACGTAACCGTAATCGGTACTACCTTTTGTTATGTTTAACTGGCTTTTGTTTATTACTTCTACTATTTTGTAGCAATCAAAAAAGGCTTCGCCTCCTATTTCGGTAACACCGCTACCGATTGTTATGCTTGTTAAATTACTGCAACTAGAAAATGCAGAACCTTTTATATTAGTAACACTGTCGGGAATAACTACACTCGTTAAACTTGTACATAAAGAAAATGCATCGTGCCCTATAACTTCTACACCGTCGGGGATTGTTATACTTTTTAGACTTGTACAAAATTCGAACGCTCTGCTTCCTATTTCGGTTACACCGGTACCGATTGTTACGCTTGTTAAACCTGCAC
>CAYYYD010000015.1:10423-28229 GCA_964475885.1 uncultured Christensenella sp. | reverse complement strand
TTTTTTATGTAGCCGAATTTTATAAAAAAATTTAACATTAAAAAAGTCCCCGAAAGTTTTACACTTTCGGGGACGATAAAGTTTTGAGTTTATATTATACGTTTGTGTTTATAAGCGTTTTTGCTTTACGCTTGGGTTCACAGGTGACATCTACGCCGAGTTTCTTAAACGTTTTTTCGTCTACGTGCGAAAGTATTACCGAAGAATGGAGTTGCGCGCCTTTAAGTTCTTTTAACTGAGAAAGGGCTTTTTGCGCGGTGGGGTTTGTTACTGCCGATACCGAAAGAGACAAAAGTATTTCGTCGGTATGAAGCCTTGGGTTTTTGCTTCCCATATGGTTTACTTTAAGTTTTTGTATTGGTTCTATTACCGTAGAAGAAATAATGTCTATGCTGTCGTCTATGTCCGCTAAAACCTTTAACGCGTTAAGGAGCGCCGCCGCCGAAGCGCCCAGCAACTTACCGTTTTTGCCCGTTACTATTCTGCCGTCTACCAACTGCAAAGCGCAACAGGGTTCGCCCGTTTGAAGTTCTTTTTCTAGCGCCTTTCCGACTACCGCCCTGTCGCTTATGCCCGTATCGGTTTTTTGCATAAGAATTTCTATTTTAGAAACGGCGTCTTTAGACATAGTGCCTTTCATTACTTCTAGTTGCGCCGAATAAAACCTGCGCAAAATTTCTTGCTTGCTGGCTTGCCTTACCGCTTGGTCGTCTATAATACAGTAACCTGCCATATTAACACCCATATCCGTCGGCGATTTATACGGCGAAGTGCCCATAATTTTACTAAGCATTGCCGAAAGCACGGGGAAAATTTCTATATCCCTATTATAGTTTACCGCCATAATTCCGTAAGCGTCTAAATGGAAAGGGTCTATCATATTCATATCGTTAAGGTCGGCGGTTGCCGCTTCGTACGCGGCGTTTACGGGGTGGTTTAAGGGCAGGTTCCATACGGGAAACGTTTCGTACTTGGCGTAGCCAGCCTTTATACCGCGCTTGTTTTCGTGGTATAACTGCGAAAGACAGGTCGCCATTTTTCCGCTACCCGGACCGGGTGCGGTAACTATTACCAACGGACGCTTTGTTTCTACGTATTCGTTTTTGCCGTAACCGTTTTCGCATACTATTCTGCCGACTTCCGACGGGTACCCGTCTATCGGATAATGACGGTACACCTTTATGCCCTGCAATTCCATTCTTTTTTGAAAGGCGATTGCGGTGGGTTGTTCTGCAAACCTTGTAAGAACTACGCTTCCTACGTAAAAACCGCTACTGCGACAGTTGTCTATTAGCCTTATTACTTCTGTATCGTACGTTATGCCAAGGTCAGCACGGGTTTTGTTTTTTTCTATGTCGTTGGCGTTTATAACGATTAAAAACTCCGCTTGGTCTTTTAATTGAGAAAGCATTTTTATTTTGCTGTCCGGTTCGAAGCCCGGCAACACGCGTGAAGCGTGATAGTCGTCAAACAGTTTTCCGCCGAACTCTAAGTACAGTTTGTCGCCGAACATAGCAATCCTTTCTTTAATTTTTTTCGACTGCATTTCTAAGTATTTTTTGTTGTCAAATCCTATTCTATTCATCTTTTGCTTAGTCGCCTTGTTCTAAAAGGTTTGCCTCCATTAGTTTTTTAACGAAATTTTCTGCGTCTGTTTTTGCCTTTACCGTGTCTACGTCGTATACTTCGGTAATCTTTTTTACAAGCCCGTCTATCGTCGAACCATTTTGCAATTCTTCGAACAGCGTTGCACCTACTTCGTTTAGGTTTATGGCGCCGTTAAAATCTTTTACGGCGGAACCTACCGCAACGACGATGTAACTATCGGATATTTTTTTTAGAATAAAACCTTTTTTTATTTTCATAACTTTTCTCCGCACATATATTCGTAAGAAACTTTTACCGCTTCTTTTGTCGGCGTGCATTTTAGTTTGCACAAGTCAACCTTGCTTAAAACTTCTTCTATTAAACTAAACAGCGAGTTTATTCCGTCTTCCGTTTCCGGACGAATGGTCTGCTCTAACACCGTTATTACCATTTCCGAAAAGCTTGCGCGTTCTATACCGTTTTCTTTGCCACGCTCTATTTTGCAAACTGCTTTAACGGGAACTTTTACGTCGTTTCCTAAATTGTGTTTGCCCTGCCACGGCGAACCGTTTGCGTATACCACGCCGTTTTCTACCGTTATTATGGGTTTGTCGTCGTTTATCATTACGGCTTTGTCGCCCAAAACTTCGCGCCATAACCGTGCGTGCGTAGACTTACCAACACCGCTGTTTGCCGTAAACAAATACGCTTTACCGTCTACCGCTATTGCCGTCGAATGAAACATAAGCCCTTTTCGGGTTTTAATTAAATACTCGTTTAATTTGCTGTACGCCATAAAACTTTCCGTCGTCCAAAAAGACAGTTCCGGATTTTTTCGGTGTTCTGCCAACATTTCTTGTTTGGTTATCGTAAGAGTAAACTCGGCAGATAAATCACCCGTATAGCGATAGTCTTGACAGAGTTGTATTAGTTGCGGAGAAATAAATTCCGCATCGAACACGACGCCTGCGATTTTGTATTTAGTCATCGTTCCCCCAAACGGCGGTTAATTGAAATATCAACAATATTTTACCAAAGCGGTTTGGCTTTGTCAATAATAATTTGATTTTTAAGGACACTTTATGTATAATATCTTGTATGAGATTAGTTAAGAAATTTTTATATTTATTTATATGTTTAACGCTTTTGTTTACAATGTCGGCTTGTAACGGCGTTTCTACGCTAGACTTTACCTGCTTTAATACGGGCGTTAGAATTCAGGTAAACGGTAAAAGTTTATCCGACGAAACGACTCAAAAAATAAAAACCGCACTCTACTCGCTAGAAAGCGAATTTTCGGTTAAAGACGGGCAATTTACAACCGCGCTTAACGACGCGGAAACAAACGCAAAACTGCCGATTTCGGAAACGGCGTTAGATTTGCTAAACCTTTCACGCCAATTGTACGATTTTAGCGACGGGTATTTTAACCCTGCCGTTTATCCGTTGGTAAAACTTTGGAAGTTTTCTACCGAATACCCCGCTTCCGATTTCGCACCGCCCGACGCAAATACCGTTTACGACTATCTTACCGACGGGTGTTTAGACTTTAACTGCATTAAAACCGATACGCAAAGCCGTACCGTTTTTAAGACCTTGCCCGTAACCGTCGATTTCGGCGGAATATTAAAGGGGTACGCTTCGGACGTAGTAGGTAAAATTCTCGTAGCCGACGGATACGAAAAGGGGTACGTAAACATAGGCGGAAGCAGTTTAACCGTGCTTGCGTCCGACACGCTTGCAATCAGGCACCCCGAAAAAACAAACGACGTTATTGTTAGGGTAAACACCGACGACTTAAAAGTTTTTTCGGTTTCTACAAGCGGTACATACGAAAGGTTTTACAATTACGAAGGCAAAAAATACAGTCACATAATAAACCCTAAAACGGGCTGTCCTGCCGACACGGGTATAACGGGCGCAACGGTAATAAACACCGACGGCGCGTTTGGGGACGCCGTTACGACAGCGCTGTGCCTTATGCAATTCGACAAAAACGATATAAAAAACTGTCAACTTACACGGTTTATGAATAAAATTATAGGCGAATACCCCGACTGTATGATATTCGTTATTTACGATAACCAAACGGAAAAGTACCTGATAACGAATAAAGAGAGTGAAGCGTTCACTCTCTTAGACGACTCTTATAAAATTATTTCGCTGGGCAACGCGTAAAACCCGAATTGAATTTTACCTGCCCAAATACGCCTTTTAACTTTTAATCGAACCCTTTTATCATAAGACCGAAAATTTTGTTTTCGGTCTTTTCGTTTACGTTTTTTTCGTCAAAAACAACCCTGCCGTTAGAAAGCACTATTATTCTGTCGGCAAGAGAAACGGCTTCTTTTACGTCGTGCGTAACCGTTATGACGGTAGAACCTTTCGACTTTTGCTTTTCTTTTATTTTGTCTATTAACCTAAACTTTAACTTTACGTCTAAATTTATAAACGGTTCGTCCATTAAAATCGTTTGCGCGTCTACACACAGGGCGCGCGCTATCGCAACGCGTCTTGCCTGACCACCCGATAAGTTTTTGGGAAATTCGTGCGCCTTTTCGGTTAAGCCGTATTCTTCTAATATTTTTTGGGTATCGGCAAAAGCGTTTACCAAAGCCAAATTTTCTTGCACGGTAAGGTTAGATATTAACCTGTCTTTTTGAAAGACCAAAGAAACGGGCTTTAATGTTCCTTCTATCTTACCGCTGTAATCGGTAAGTCCTGCAAGCATATTTAAAAGCGTGGTTTTACCCGAACCGGACTCCCCCAAAATTACCGTGATTTTTCCGTTTTCTATTTGCAAATCGAAGTTTTCGTAAACCTTAACGCCGTCGTAACTTTTGCTAATGCCTTTTAACTTTATCATTTCCATTTACCCGCCTTTTCGGAAAGCGACGAAAACACGCTTTCGGTTATCAACCCCAAAATTACCGAAACCACGACCAGCGCAATCATTGTGGAAATTTCGAAATACGCCTTAGAAGTGTTAAGCATAAAACCCAAAGAGTTTGCCGTTTGGCTTAGCACTTCCGCCGCCACCATAAGTTTTAAATTAAGCGACAAACCCGAGCCGACCGTACGAATAAGCGACGGGGCTATTTGCGGTATTTTAACTTTTTTAAGCACGGTTTTTGCGTCTACGTCAAAAAGTTTGCACATTTCTATTTGGTCTTTGTCTATTTCCGACAAAGCGTTTTCTATATTGGTAAACACGGTAGGAAAAACCACTAGCATAGTAACGATAATCGGCGCTATTTGAGAGTTTGTCCAAAACAACAGCAATAAAACTACGGCTATCGTCGGCAACGCCCTTGTAACGGAAACGATTATTTTTATAACGCTTTTAGCGGTTTTTCGGGCGTTACCCCATATCGCCAGCAAAAACGCCAAAACAAACGATAAAACGAATGCTACGACCGACCTTAAAACAGTAAGCAAAACGCTAAGGTAAAATTCTCCGCTTTTAAACAAATTAAGCAGTGCCTTTAAAGTATCGTAAACTGTCGGTAACAAATATTCGTTATCGATTATACGCGCCGATACGCACCATAAAAGCAGTATACACCCGACCGTTAAAGCAACCAGCATCAGGTCGTAAACTTTACCCTTCTTCATAAAACCTTAATTAAAAAAATCTTCTGCCAACGCTTTTGCGGGCGGAATGTTAAGCCCGGTGCCTACACTAATTACGTCGTTTATATATGCCGTTGCCGATTGCTTTGCTTCGGCAGAACTTTGCCAATATATTTTGCAGTTGTCTACAACTTGCGAAGTGATGTTAGCGGATACCAACGACGGCGTTACGCCTTGTTTTAACTTTGCGTTTACCGTGTCTACCGCAGTGGTCGTGTTTTGTTTTACCCAATTAACGTTATCGGCAAATTTCGTCGCCATAACCGAAACAAGGTCGGGGTATGCGTTTATTATGCTTTGTTTTACCATAACAACCGCCTGAGTATAAGACTTACTTTGCGCGTCGTAAAGTTCTTGCAAATCTACCCTTTGCCACGTTTTACTGCTTGCGACCTTAACCAAATTGCTACAAGCGGGTTCGGGCAATAACCCGACGGTCAGTTGCCCCTGATTTAACAAAGGTATCATATCTTGTGCCGATGCAAAATACCTTAAAGTAATTTTATTTTCGGTAACGGTATCGCCTACGACTACGTCGTCTAGTACACCCAGTTTATTAAACACCGCCCTTAACGTTAAGTCGGGGACTAAGCCTTGACCTATAACGCCTATTACCTTGCCTTTTAAGTTGTTTACGTCAAGCGGTTCCGAACTCATTAAATAAAGGTTTCCGTGAGTTATTACCGAAACCATTTTATATTGGTCGGAAGCGTTTGCCTTATAAAGTTTGCTTGCGGCGTTGATAGGCATAACTATAATATCGCCCGTACCCTGTTGCATTACACCGCCGATGTCCGAAGACGCGACGACGTTATACTCTACCGTAGCGTCGGTACCGAAGTTTTCGCCGTCGTAAATAAATTTTGCAACGGCAAGCGCAGGCGCGCCGTCGGGCGCGTAAAAACTAAGCGAAGCGTCTTTATCTTTGCAACCGACAAAAAACACGGAAGTAACCGAAATAACGCAAGCGATAAGTAACGTAAATAACTTTTTCATTTCTCTTCTCCTTTTCGCCCAAAAAAATAACTCCCTTACGCAGATATGCGACAAGGGAGGGACGTGATTAAACAAGGCGTTTGCCCTGAAAATTCCGTATTGATCCCTTTGCTTTTAGGCGAACCTTTAAGTTCAGGTATATTATATGTTTATAATACATTATTTTTTAAAACGTGTCAAGCGTTATTTACGCCGTTTTTGATTTAAGTATTTAAGTCTGGTCGCTTCTCCCCCGCGTAAATGCCGTTCGTTTAGGTTTATGTTAAGAACTTTTTTTACCTGCCCGAAAAGGTCTGCGTTAATAAAGTAAAGTCGTTCGGTCATATCTTTATGAACAGTGCTTTTTCCTACGTGAAAAATCTGCGCCGTCGCCCTGACGGTCGCACCCGTTTCCGCAATATATCGGGCTTCGCTTAAAACCCGTTCTTCTATGTCGTCCCGCATTAAGACTCCCCCTTATACATAAATAGAGATAGTCTATTCTATGCGGTTTTTTGTCAGTTTATGACGGAAAGGGTTTTGGCGGTTTTTTTAAGATTAAGGTAGTAGGCTTTTACGTTTACCGAAACGCCCAGCGCAAGCCCGTACATTAAAATGTACGCCCAAAGCAAAAAGGCGATTACGCCTGCTAAACTTCCGTAAAAGGCGTTGTACGGTTTTAAAATTCTTAGCCATAACATAAACGCAATAGTGCCTAAAACGATTATAAAAAGCGAAACGAAACTGCCCGACACGAAACTGAACAGTTTTCTTTTGACGGGGCATATAAATTTGTTTAAAAGCATTATTATAAAAAAACCTATAACTATAACCGACGCTATTATCAAAATAAGCGCAAGTCGGGTGTTGTTTGCGTTAAAGCCCGACAGAATAAGGTTTTCGAACGACGACAAAAACGCATACCCCAAAAACACGACGAACAAAACGCCCAACGCAAACAGCGAAAACACGCGCCGTAAAAACCCGTATTTATAAACCTTTTTCCGCTCGTACATAAACTCGCCGTCTTTTAGCATTTGATTAAGCAAAGCGGAACCCGAAAAAAACACGACCGAAACGAAAAACACGGTTATTCCGCCCGACGACTTAGACGCGGTGCCGACTATCGCTTCGCCCACGGTACGAAACTCCGACGGAAGAAACAAAACCAATCTTTCGGTTAAGTCTACCCCGAACACTCCGAATGCCGTAATCATTAAAAAAACTATGGGTAAAAGCGCCGTTAAAAAATAATATACCCATGCGCCTGCGACGGTGGAAATTCGGCGTTCTTTTAAAAACTCTATAAAGTTTTTCGCGGTTTTTTTCATACAAAAACAGTCTGTGTAAAAACAGACTGTTTATGCTTTTTAAAGTTAAAACTCTTCTACGAATATTTTAGAATATATTTCGTCGTATTTGTCTTTATAAAACAAATTCGTACCGCTTGTGGTAACCGCGGCAGTCCCCGCAGACACGGCTCGTAGCAAAATTTCTTTTACGTCTTTGCCGTCTTCTAATGCCGAACAAGTAGCCGACACCATACTGTCGCCTGCGCCTACCGTAGAATTGACCGCTACATTCGCGCTTTTGCAGTACAGGTTTTCGTGTCCGTCGGTGAGTATCGCCCCGTCGGAACCTAACGACACAAGCACATATTTTATGCCCAAGTCTATGTAACTTTTGCACGCTTCTTTAATGTCGTTTTTAGAAACGACTTTTCTTTCGGCAAACGCTTCGAGTTCGGTAAGGTTTGGTTTTACCATAAAAATTTCTCTTGTAGAAACGGCAGATAAAACGTTAGATTTTTCGGCGTCGATAATTACCTTTGTATTTTTGGGAATAACCGACATCGCCTGACCGTAAAACTCCGAAGAAACACCCGTCGGTAAACTTCCGCTCATAACCGCAATAGAACAGTTTTTAGAAAGAACGGAAATTTTGTCTAGCAGTTCGTACTGCTTTTTTAGACTGACTTCGGCACCCCTGTCGTTTATTTCGGTAAGCATAGACTTCCTGTCAATTATTTTATAATTGGTTCGCGCGGCGCCCGGGCTATACACGAAATCGTAACTTACGCCTTCTTTTTCTAAGACGTGCTCGAACATACGCTTGTGGTCTTCGAACATAAAGCCCGTAGCGGTGCACGACTTGTTTAGCCTTGCGACACCTATGGCTACATTAAGCGCCTTGCCCGAATAGGTTTCTACCTTGCTGTTTATACGGTTTAATTTGCCTACGTTTAAATTGTCTAGTTCTATCGTACAGTCGATGCTGGGATTAGGACAAATTGAAAGTATCATTTATTTTTTATTCTCCGATACGTCAAACCTTTTTGGCGTCTGCAATTATTTTTTCTTGCGTACCGTACGGCACGTCTTCGTAACGAACGAATTCTGCGGTAAACTTGCCCCTGCCCTGCGTCATACTGCGCAAGTCGGTTGCGTATTTAAGCATTTCCGCAAGCGGTGCTTCGGCAGATATTACCTGTACTCCGTCGACCATTTCCATACCCAAAATTCTTCCGCGACGTTTGTTCATATCCCCTAAAACGTCTCCCGTAAAATTATCGGGAACGCTTATCGAATATGCGTAAACGGGTTCTAAAATAGCGGGGCTTGCACGCCTTATAGCGTCGTCGTACGCAAGTTTCGCCGCCGACACGAACGCAACTTCCTTAGAGTCGACGGGGTGATACTTACCGTCGAACAATGTTGCCTTTAAGTTGACCATGGGGTAACCTGCAAGCACGCCCTTTTGTATTGCTTCTTTTAAGCCTTTTTCTACCGCAGGAATAAACTGCTTGGGTACGGCACCGCCGACTACCGCGTCTACAAACTCGAACACGCCGTCGCTTGCGCCTGGTTCGAACTTAATGTTAACTACGCCGAACTGACCTGCTCCGCCCGTTTGCTTTTTATGTTTGCCTTCGGCTTCGGCAACGGAATTTATGGTTTCTTTAAAAGCAACTTTGGGTTCCGACAAAACTGCTTCGCAACCGAATTTCGTTTTTAGTTTTTTACAGATTACGTCGAGTTGAGTTTCACCCTGCCCCCTTATAACCGTTTCGCCCGTTTGATTGTCTTTTTCGACGATAAAGGTAAGGTCTTCTTCTGCAAGACGGTTTAGACCTTGGAACACTTTGTCTTCTTCTCCGCTCTTTGCCGATTTTATTGCCATTGTCAAAACAGGCTTGGGGAAAGGTATGTCGTAATACCTGATTTTGAATTTTTCGTCGGACAACGTATCGCCCGTGTTGGTATTGTTAAGTTTACTTATAGCGCCAATGTCACCCGCACACAGTTCGTCTACGGGTTCTTGTTTTTTGCCTTTCATTAAATAAAGGTTGTTTATACGTTCTTTTTCGCCCGTAGTGGCATTTATTACAGTCATACCCGTTTTTAATGAACCGGTATATACCCTTATCATATTAAGTTTTCCGACAAACGGGTCGGCAACAGTTTTAAATACCTGCGCCGAAAACGGTTTTTCGGCATCGCAAACGATAGGCAAAACTTCGCCGTCTTCTGCGGTAGCCATAACCGGACGTCTTTCTAACGGAGAAGGAAGCAAGTCTACTATTTCGTACATCAGGTTAAGAACGCCCATATTCTGCAACGCCGAACCGCCCATAATCGGAATGGTTCCGCCCGTCGAAAGACCGCTTCTTACACCGGCGACTATTTCGTCGTTGGTAAGTTCGCCTTCGCTTAAATATTTATCTAACAATACTTCGGAAGTTTCTGCGGCAGATTCGGTAAGCGCTTCTTTAAGACCGTTAAGCTCGGCAACCATATTTTCGGGAACGCTTGTAGGCGTTCTACCGCCGGGCGAAAACTCGAACGCTTTGCCCGAAATTACCGAAACATAACCTTTCATTTTTCCGTCCCTTATAATGGGAAGGTGTGTCGGCGATATTTTTTTGCCGTACTTTTTAACAAACGCTTCTACGGTTGCTACGTAGTTGGCGTTTTCTTTATCTATACCGTTTACGAAAATCATAAGCGGAATATGGCGACGCAAACAATAATCTATCGACTTTTCCGCACCGACCGAAACGCTACCCGAAGCGTCGGCAACCAAAACCGCCGAACCTACGGCACGCATGGCTTCTTCGAACTCGCCTTCGAAATCGAAAAATCCCGGAACGTCTACGATATTTATTTTTACGCCTTCCCATTCGGTATAAGCGCAAGCGAGAGATATGGATATTCCGCGCGAAAGTTCTTCGGCATCGTAGTCCATAACGGTATTTTTATCGGTTGTTTTGCCAAGCCTGTCTATGCTTTTACCGTTAAACAGTATTGCTTCCGCAAGCGAAGTTTTACCTTCTCCGCTATGACCGATAATTGCGATATTCCTTATTTTTTCTGATATAACATTGCCCATTTTTATTAGCCCCCTTTATATAAATTCTTAAATGGTACGTTAGTTGTATTTTTACAACGCTTATATTATAAACTATAAAAAACCATTTTTCAAGGGGGTTTTAAAAATTTTCAGTAGTCGCTTAAATCTATGCGCGAAAATTCGTTACCGCAATCCTGTTCGGGGCAGGGCTTAGGACAAGGCGGACTGCACGGTGGCGGACATAAATCTTTACGTTCTTCGCGCGGTTTACCTACCCTGCTGTTTTCCGAACATGTACCGCCACAGTCCAGCGTTACGAGTATTACGTCTCCGCCTATTTTTTTTATGTCTCGTCTGTCTATGTAAAGTTTGCTTTTGTCGAATAGTCTTGCAAAACAACCCTGCTTTCTGCCCGGAACGGTTATGCCTTTTAGTTTGCCTTCGGGAAAACTCAGCGTCATATCTATAACTTTACCCAGACTTTTACCGTCTAGCACATTTATAACTTCTCTGGTTTTAATTTCGTTGTACGTTAATTCCATACCTTATAAATATGCCGTAGCCGTACAAAAAATGAAAGCCCTGCCTTTTTAGGCAGGGCTTAGGTCTAAAAAATATAAAATTATTCTTTAACGCCGGTTTTTAATTGATAATTCAAATACGCCAAAGACAGCGCAAGATTTTCTTGAAAGACGATAATCCCTTCCGGAACGACCAAATTACAAGGCGCAAAATTCCAAATTGCTTTAATTCCGCTTTCTACCATAACGTCGCAAACCTTTTGCGCCGACGTTTTGGGAACGGTAATTATACCCGTTTTAATATTGTTTTCTTTAACATATGCAGAAAATTCCGACATAGCAAAAACGGGCGGACAGGACTTGTGCTTTAATACCGCTTGCTCGTCGTTATCGAACGAAGCGGATATTTTTAAGCCGTATTTTAAAAACCCGTCGTAACTTCCTATGGCAGAACCCAGCCTGCCCGCGCCGACTACAACGGCGCTACTTACGTTGTTTACGCCCAAAATCTCTTCTAGTTCGGCAATGAGTTCACGGGTAAGGTAGCCAGTTTTAGGTCTACCCTTTCCGCTTACCGAATTAAGGTCTTTTCTTGCCTGAACTTCGCCGAGACTTAGCGCTTTGGCGATTTTTGTAGACGACACCGATTCTACGCCCTGACTTAAAATTCCTTTTAAGTAATCGAGATACAGCGGAAGTCTGCCGAACGTCGCCCTAGAAATATTTGAATTCATTACTACACTCCTAAGAGTTATTTAATTAAAGGTAAAACCTTTTCTCTAAAAAACTTACGACAGGCTGTCGGGCTAACCCCGTAAACTTCGCCGTTTAAACGTACCGAAACGTCTTCTTTACGGCAGTTTCCCATACAGAGCGACGTAGCAAAATCTATTTTTTCGTGCAAGCCGTATTCTTCTATCAGATGCTTAAAAGACATTACTACATTGTTAGCCCCGTTTTTATGACACGAACCGCCGATGCATACTTGTAATTCTACCATACTATTTTTTACCGTACTTAACGTGCAACAGTTCGTGAACTTTGCCCTTTAACACGTCTTCGTATAAAGTGTTTAGTATCGGGTTTTCTTCTGACCTTCTTATAGAAAGAAGTTTGTCTGCTTCGTACAACCCCTTACTGCGACGGCTCTTGCCTTCGGAATGAGCGAAGGGCTGACCGCCACCGTTTACGCAACCGCCCGGACAAGCCATAACTTCTATAAAGTCGAAATGCTCGCCTGCGTTCATTCTTTTAATTACCGCTTCGGCGTTTGCAAGACCGCTTACGACTACCAGCCTTAACGCCTTGTCGCCGTAAGGAATTTCGAACTCTTTAATACCCTGACTTCCGCGCTGACCTATGTTTGCAATGGTTAAAAGTTCGCTACGAGATTTGTTTGCAACCACTCTGCGTAAAACCGCTTCGGTAACACCGCCGGTTACACCGAATATTACGCCTGCGCCGGAAACCGTTCCGAAAGGCATATCTATTGCTTCGGGTTCTAGTTCGTCGAACATTATGCCTGCTTCTTTTATCATACGGATAAGACCTTTTGTGGTAAGAACGGCGTCTACATTTCTTTGACCGTCGGTCATAAATTCTTGACGTTGCGCTTCGAACTTTTTAGCTGTACAAGGCATAATGGCTACGTGGAAAGTCTTTTTAGGACTTTTAGACGCTTGGTCTTTTACAATCGACGCCATCATTTGCATAGGCGAACGGCAAGACGAAATGTTGTCTAGCAATTCGGGGTGCTTTTTCTCGGCGTACTGTATCCACGCGGGACAACAAGAAGTTATAAGCGGAAGTTTTCCGCCCTGTTCTAAACGGTCTATAAACTCTTCCGACTCTTCTACGACGGTAAGGTCTGCGCCGAGCGTAGTATCGTAAACTTCGTCAAAGCCCATTCTTCTGAGTGCGGCAACTATTTTACCCATAATGTTTTCGCCTTCTTTGGCGCCGAGTTCTTTACCGACCGCAACCCTTACCGCAGGTGCAATCTGAACGCTCGTTTTGGTGTCGGCGTCGTCTAGCGCCTTCCAAATTTTGTCTGCTTCACTGTGTAAAAGCATAGCGCCGGTAGGACAAACGCTTACACACTGTCCACAACCTACGCAAGGAGATTCCGAAAGCGGTTTGTCGAACGCCGTGCTTATAACCATTTTAGAACCGCGATAAGCAAAGTCTATCGCACCGACGTTTTGAACTTCGTTACACATTCTTACACAGTCTCCGCAAAGAATACATTTACTGTTGTCTTTTACTATACAGGGCGAAGACTTGTCTACGCCGTCGGTTTTTGCCGTATTAGGAAAGCGTACGCCTTCTATTTTAAATCTCATTGCAAGGTCTTGCAACTTACATCTGTTGTTCTTTTCGCAAGTGGTACAATCTCTGCAATGGTTTGCAAGCAAAAGTTCCAAAATGTTTTTACGATATTTTCTTAAACGTTCGGTGTTGGTTTTAATGTTCATACCTGCCTTAGGCGGTGTGGAACAAGCGGCTTCTAAACCGCCCCATTCGTTTTCGACCATACACATACGACAAGCGCCGTAAATGGAGAGTTCGGTATGATAACAGAAAGTAGGCATTTGAATACCGACCTTGCGTATAAGCTCTAAAAGATTTTTCTCGCCGTTTATTTCTACGGGGATACCGTCAATCGTCATATACTTTTTTTCTTCCATAATCTTAGTTCTCCTTTATAGCCTTAAACGGGCAAGAGTCTACGCAACTTCCGCACTTAATACACTTTGTCTGGTCAATGACGAACGGTTCTTTGATTTTACCGCTGATTGCCTGTACCGGACACTGACGCGCGCATTTAGAACAGCCTTTGCATATCGTCGGGTCTATGGTTATGCGTTTAAGTTTTTGACATTCGCCTGCCGGACAACGCTTTTCGTAAATATGCGCTTCGTATTCGTTTCTAAAATATTTAATGGTAGAAAGAACGGGACCTGCCGCCGTTTTACCCAAACCGCAAAGCGCCATATCCGAAATCATTTCGCCGAGTTCGATTAGAAGTTCTATATCTCCGTCTCTGCCTTCGCCTGCGACGATTCTTTCTAATATTTCAAGCATTCTCTTTGTGCCTTCGCGACAAGGAACACATTTACCGCAAGATTCGTTTTGCGTAAAGTTCATAAAGAAGCGTGCCACTTCGACCATACAGGTGTCTTCGTCCATAACGACAAGTCCGCCCGAACCGATAATCGCGCCGACCTTTTTAAGCGAGTCGAAGTCTAGGGGTAAATCTAAATGTTCTTCGGTTAAACATCCGCCCGAAGGACCGCCGATTTGAACTGCCTTAAACTTTTTGTCGCCCCTTATTCCGCCACCGATGTCGAAAATTATTTCCCTTAACGTCGTACCCATAGGTACTTCTATAAGACCGGTGTTTTTAACGTTACCCGTAAGCGCAAACGCTTTCGTACCCGAACTCTTTTCGGTACCGTAACTCTTAAACCAAGCCGAACCTTTATCTATGATAAGCGGAACATTTGCAAAAGTTTCTACGTTGTTAAGTACGGTAGGTTTGTCGAACAAACCGTTTTCTACTGTTCTGGGCGGTTTTACCCTGGGCATACCGCGTTTACCTTCTATAGAAGCGGTAAGCGCAGAACCTTCACCGCACACGAACGCACCTGCGCCCCTGTTAATATGCAAGCGGAAAGAGTGTTCGGTACCCAATATATTATCGCCTAAAATACCGACTTCTTCGGCAGACTTTATAGCCGTTTTTAATCTTTGAACGGCAAGCGGATATTCGGCACGAACGTATATATAACCGTTAGTAGCGCCCGTGGCGATACCTGCGATAATCATACCTTCGAGCATTGCGTGGGGGTTGCCTTCCATTACCGAACGATCCATAAACGCACCGGGGTCGCCTTCGTCACCGTTACAAACCACGTATTTGGGAAAGTTCTTTTGTTTTGCAACCTGGCTCCATTTTCTGCCGGTCGGGAAACCGCCACCGCCCCTACCCCTTAAACCGGAGTCGGTTATTTCCGAAATAATCTGCTCGCCCGTCATTTCGGTCAAAGCCTTTTCTAACGCGGTATAACCGCCTTTTGCTATATATTCGCCGATGTCTTCTGCGTCGATGTGTCCGCAGTTTTCAAAGACGATACGAGTCTGTCTTTTATAAAAAGGAATTTCTTCTTGTTTTGCGTACGCCTTGTTCTGACCGTAAACCAACCTTTCTATAAGTTCGTCGCCGACGACGGATTTTTGTACTATTTCTTCGCAATCGGCAAGTTTAACTTTTGTGTAAAGCCAACCGTACGGCTCTATACGAACCAACGGTCCCATTTCGCAGAAACCGTTACAACCCGTCTTTTTTATACCGACGGGGTGTTCTACGTGGCTTTCTAAACTGACCTGAACGTTTAGCCCTTTTTCTTTACAAAGCCTGTCTAGTTCGGCGTAAATTTCCCCCGAACCGCCGGCTATACAACCGGTACCGCCACAAACCAAAATCTTTTTGGTTTGACCGTTAAGTTCGCGAGAACAAAGTTCCCTGAATTTTCTTAATTCTTCTACGCTGGTAAACTTAGACATTCTCGTTCTCCTTAATCTGTTTAATAAGTTCAACGACCTTTTCGGGTGTCATTGCAGGGTAAACTTCGTCGTTGACCATCATAACGGGCGCTAAACCGCACGCGCCCAAACAAGAAACGGTTTCTACCGTAAACATAAAATCGTCGGTAGTTTTTTGACCTTCTTTAAGCCCCAACTGTTTTCTTAATTCCATTAGGTTAGGAATAGACTTCCTAACGTGGCAAGCCGTTCCGTCGCAAACTTTAATAATGTATTTGCCCTTGCGTTCTAACGAAAAGTTTTCGTAAAAAGTAGCGACGCCGTAAATTCTTGCTTCGGGAATACCCAACTTTTCGGCAAGATACGGAAAGATTTCCTTAGGAAGGTATCTGTAACTTTCCTGAGCCTTTTGCAAAATAGCAATAAGCGAACTCTCTTTATTGCCGTACTCTTTGATTGCTTCGTCTAAAACTGAAAAATCAATCTTTTGTTCCATATATTTCTCCATCATTTTCTTTTTAAGTTAAAATCTATTGTTTAACTATTTATTCTTTAAGTATTCGTCTATGGCTGTAGCGGAAGTTTTACCCGCCCCCATAGCCAAAATAACGGTTGCCGCGCCCGTTACTGCGTCTCCGCCGGCGTAAACGCCTTCTCTCGACGTTTTACCCGTGTCTTCTTCGACGATAATTCCGCCCCACTTTTGTGTGTCTAGCCCGTTAGTAGTGTTTTTAATTAACGGGTTGGGCGATGTGCCGAGCGACATAATAACCGAATCTACGTCTATCGTAAACTCGCTACCTGCCAAAGGTTCCGGTCTTGCACGCCCCGACGCGTCGGGTTCTCCGAGAACCATTTTCTGACAAACTATACCCTTAACCCAGCCGTTTTCGTCGCCGACTATTTCGACGGGGTTTGTTAAGAACAAAAAATTTATGCCTTCTTCCATTGCGTGTTCGACTTCTTCCAGTCTTGCGGGAAGTTCTTTTTGCGTTCTTCTGTAAACCACGTATACGTCGGCGCCCAGCCTTTTTGCCGAACGCGCCGCGTCCATAGCGACGTTACCGCCACCAACGACCGCAACTTTTTTAGCGTGCTGAATAGGTGTTGCTCCGCCTTGCTTGTACGCTTTCATAAGGTTTATTCTGGTAAGGTATTCGTTTGCCGAGTACACGCCCTTTAACGATTCGCCGTTAATGTTCATAAACTTCGGCAAACCTGCGCCCGAGCCGATAAACACCGCTTGGTAACCCATATCGAACAACTCGTCTACGGTAAGCGTTTTACCTATAACTACGTTGGTCTGAATATCTACGCCCAACGCTTTTAGGCCTTCTACTTCCTTAGCGACGATAGACTTGGGAAGCCTGAATTCGGGAATACCGTAAACCAAAACTCCGCCTGCCGTATGTAACGCTTCGAACACGGTAACTTCGTAACCTTTTTTTGCAAGGTCGCCTGCGCACGTAAGCCCCGAAGGTCCCGAACCGACGACTGCAACTTTATGTCCGTTAGTCTGCGGTTTTTCGGGTTTTTCGGTTACGTGAGCGTTATGCCAATCTGCAACGAACCTTTCTAGTCTGCCGATTGCGACCGGCTCGAACTTAACGCCCAAAGTACATTTACATTCGCACTGAGATTCTTGCGGACATACCCTACCGCAAACGGCGGGAAGCGAAGAAGACTGTGCTATAATTTGGTAAGCGCCTTCGAAGTCGCCGACCTTTACCTTTTCGATAAATTCGGGAATATGTATTTTTACCGGACAACCGTTTACGCAAGGTTTGTTTTTACAATTAAGGCACCTTTGCGCTTCGGCGATAGCCGTTTCTTCGGTATATCCGAGAGTTACTTCTTTAAAGTTGGTTGCCCTGACATTAGGTTCTTGGGCGGGCATTTCGTGTTTTTTAGGAATTATTGCCATTTCAGTTTCCTCCGTTTGCCTTTTTAAACAGATTGCAAGTTTCTTCGTGCGCGTGTCTTTCGAACTCGAAATAAGTTCTGCCCCTAGACATCGCTTCGTCGAAGTCTACTTCGTAACCGTTAAAATCGGGACCGTCTACACAAGCGAACTTGGTAACTTTTTTGCCGTCTTTATTAAGCGTAAGTCTGCAACCGCCACACATACCCGTTCCGTCTATCATAATGGGGTTCATGGAAACGGTTACGGGAACGCCGAATTCTTTTGCGGTAAG
>CAYYYD010000015.1:8573-10323 GCA_964475885.1 uncultured Christensenella sp. | reverse complement strand
CCTTCCGTTTCGGTCGCTTTTCCTAACGGACCTACGAAGTCTTGAATATATTCGCCTTCTTTTTTAGCGTTTAACTTTTCCGTAGTGGCGCCGACGATTTGAAAAATAATTTTAACCGCGCCCCTAGACTTGTCGCAACCGGCAACGGTAAGCGGTATCCTTTCGCCGTCTTCGTCTACGCGTAAAATAATAAACTGACCGGGCAACGCCTTGTTAGATATTAACGGCGCGTGAATTTCCATTTGCGTAACGGTGGGATTCAACTCTTTTTTAGTAAGAATTTTGTACATTACAGGCAACTCCTTTTTTTGCGTTTTAATATAAAATTGGCGATTAATGAATTATTAATCGCCAAATGCTTACCGAAAACACCGTTCGGTAATATTATTATATATTATATATTTGTAAAAGTCAACCCTTATTTTAAGTTTATTTGCTTAAAAATCGACTTCCGTATCGTAATAACAACATTTAAGAAGTTTTTCCATTTCTTCTACAGAAGGCTGACGGGGGTTAGAACCCGTGCAAGCGTCGGCAATAGCGTTTACCGATATGTCGTGAAGCCTTTCTAAGAACACTTCTTCGGGAACGAAGCCTTGCTCTACAGGATAACTGTCTGCGCCGTAGTTTTTAATGCAGTGCGGAATGTTAAGTTCGTCGCACATTTTACGCAAATAGTCGATTAAAAGTTGAACTTTTTCTTTTTCGGTCGTTCCGCCCAAATTCATAAAGTCGGCTATTTCGGCGTAACGGGCAGACGCTTCGGGATTCTTAGAGTTAAAAGCGATAACCTTAGGCAAGTACATAGCGTTTGCGGCACCGTGAATAATGTGCGCGCCGTAATCGGCGAAGGCCGCACCCGTTTTATGCGCCATAGAGTGTACTATACCGAGCAATGCGTTAGAGAACGCCATACCGGCAAGACACTGAGCGTTGTGCATGGAAGCGCGTTTTTGCATATCGCCGTTATAAGACTGTACCAAATCTCTCTGTATCATTTTAATCGAGTGTAGCGCAAGCGGGTCGGTATAATCGCAATGAGCAGTAGAAACGTACGCTTCTATAGAATGGGTCATTGCGTCCATACCCGTATGGGCAACCAATTTTTTAGGCATTGTTTCTGCCAGTTCGGGGTCTACTATTGCGACGTCGGGAGTAATTTCGAAGTCTGCGATAGGATACTTAATACCCTTTTCGTAATCGGTAATAATAGAGAAAGCCGTAACTTCGGTCGCCGTACCCGATGTAGAAGGAATAGCGCAGAAGTGCGCCTTTTTACGAAGCGACGGAATACCGAAAACTTTGCACATATCTTCGAAAGTGGTTTCGGGATATTCGTACTTAATCCACATAGCCTTTGCGGCGTCGATAGGCGAACCGCCACCCATCGCAACTATCCAGTCGGGCTGGAATTTAAGCATTGCTTCCGCACCGCGCATAACCGTTTCTACCGAAGGGTCGGGTTCGATACCTTCGAACAGTTCTACTTGCATACCTGCTTCTTTTAAGTAGGCTACCGCCTTGTCTAAAAACCCGAAACGCTTCATTGCGCCACCGCCGACGCAAATCATTGCGCGTTCGCCTTTAAGCGACTTTAACGCTTCTAACGAACCTTTGCCGTGATACAAATCTCTGGGTAATGTAAATCTTGCCATTTTTCCAACCTCCATATTTTAACTTTTTATTTTTTGTAATTGCATTATAACATACTTTTTTTAGGTTGTAAAGTATTTTTTTATATCGATATATT
>CAYYYD010000015.1:0-8473 GCA_964475885.1 uncultured Christensenella sp. | reverse complement strand
AATTTTTGGTTTACAGCGGTAAACAGCCAAGTATCTGCTTGGCTGTTTTGCGTTTTTACTTACGATTGCAGGCTGTGTTTAATTCTGTTTATCGCCGTTTTACCGAGCCTGCTGACCTGCGCCTGCGATATGCCTATTTCTCGGCTGATTTCCGTTTGAGTTTTACCTTCGAAATATCTTAGGTAAATAATTTTCTTTTCTCTTTCGCAAAGCGATTTCATGGCATTGTCTAGCGCAACCCGTTCCGTCCACCTTTCTTCGGTGTTCTTTTCGTCGCCCAACTGGTCTAGCAAAAGCAACGTGTCGCCTGCCTTGTTGTATACCGGTTCGTACAAAGAAACGGTATCGGAAATGGCATCTAAGGCGTAGACCACGTCGGAAACGGCAACCTGTAATGCTTGGGCGATTTTATCGGGCGACGCTTCTTCGCCGTTCTTTTCTAATTCTCCGCGCGTTTTTAAAACCCGATAAGCCGTGTCGCGTATAGACCTTGCGATTTTTAAGGAATTTCCGTCTCGCAAATATCTTTTTATTTCGCCTATTATCATGGGCACGGCGTAGGTCGAAAATTTTACGCCGACGGACAAATCGAAATTGTCTATCGCTTTTATCAGACCTATCGTGCCTGCCTGAAACACATCGTCCGAACAAGCGGTTTTTAAGCGGAACCTTTTTATGACCGATAAAACCAGTCTGAAATTGGCAACGATAAACCGTTCTCTTGCAGACGCGTCGCCGTCGGCGATGAGTTTTAGCAATTCGAAAGATTCTTCTTCGGTAATTTTAGGCAACGTTGCGGTGTTTATACCGCAAATACATACTTTACTCATAAAATCTCTCCTATGTAATAAACCGAAGGAGATTTTTATAAAGTATGGCGTTATCGAAAAATTTTTATACCATTTTAGAAAATTCTTTTTTAAGCCGTAAAATTATTTTCTTTTCTAACCTAGAAATATAGCTTTGCGAAATCCCCAACATATCGGCGACTTCACGCTGAGTTTTTTCTTCTTCGCCGGTTAAACCGTATCTTAACTGCATAATTTCTCGTTCTCTTTCGTTTAACTTGTCTAACGCAAGTTTTAACAAATCGTTTTCTACGCCGTTTTCTATTTTTTTATACACCACGTCACAGTCGGTGCCCATAACATCTGACAGAACGAGTTCATTGCCTTCCCAATCTACGTTTAGCGGTTCGTCAAAAGACACTTCGCTTTTAAGTTTTACCGTGCGTCTTAAATACATTAGAATTTCGTTTTCTATGCAACGAGAACCGTAAGTCGCAAGTTTTATGTTTTTTTCGGCATTAAAAGAATTAACCGCTTTAATAAGACCTATCGTACCCACCGAAACCAAATCGTCTAAGTCTACGCCCGTATTTTCAAATCGTCTGGCTATGTACACCACAAGTCGCAGGTTGTGTTCTATAAGCAAATCTTTTACCTGCGTTTCGCCGTCTTTTAGTTTTTTTATCATAACGGCTTCTTCTTCGGGCGAGTAGGGTGCGGGCAAAACTTCACCGCCGTTTATGTAGTTTATAACGTTTGCGTTAAGGCTGAACAGGTTTAACAGTTTAAGCAGTTTGGCTTTTAGTTTCTTTAACATTTTTCACCTCGAACAAGGCGGGGTGTAATATTACCTGAACCCCGTCGACAGTTATTTTTTCGGTAACGATTGCCGTTACGTTATTAAATATATTCGGACTACCCTTATCTTTAATGACTAATTTTTCACATTTAAAAGATAATTTTTCGGATACGCCGTTTACCGTAGACACCTTTATTTTTTTTGGTTTAGGCAGTCCGCTTCCGCCGAGCAGACTTTTAAACAGCGTTTTAGAAAGAACTATTACAGGGCTGTCGCCGTCGAAAAGTAAATTGCCCGTATCTAAAAAACCCTGTGCGCAAACGGTTTTGTTTAAGGCGGTAATTTCCACAAAAAAGGTTAGGCTTGCCACGTGGCGTTTAGAATAGATATGTTTTATTACCGACACGCCGATTTTTAAAATTACGTACACGGGCGCAATCATCAGCGCGACGGAAATTTCTTGCGAATATTCTAAACCTAACAGATTATAAAGACCTATTATCGCACCGCCCGTTAAAAAGGTAAGCGTAAAAAACACAAGCGCCGTAACGTAAAATTCTTTTACCGAAGCGTAGGCTTTGCAAAGCGTTACCATTAGCAGACCGAACAACAGTTTTATAAAAAAAACTATAACGCGGTGCGCCGATATAAGCGGATAAAAAAGCGAAAATGTCGCGCCCAAAACACTTACCGCCACAAGTCGTTTTTTTTTGACGGATAAGTTGGTTATTATAAACGTGCTTTTAAGAAGCAAATAATCTATGACCAAGTTGTCTAGAATTACGTATTCTATGTAAACGACCATAAAGCCCCCGTGCCTTTTATAGTAGCACGGGGGCTTGTATTCATTTAGTAATATAAGTAAGAATAGTCGGTAGTTTTGTCGAAAACTACGGCAACGTGAAATACTCGCTAAACCTGACGAATGCGGGTTTTATTTCGAATATCTTGTCTATCAGTTTAGAAAACAGACCTATAATCGTGCCGTTGGCAATCGCCAAAACGACGGTGCCTACGCCTATACCCACAAGTTTTCCGAAAAAAGCAAACGACAGTATAAGCGCAACCGCCAAATAACTTAAATCGTAAAAAGTTTTGAATTTAGACAGTTTAATATTATATTTCGTAGTTACTCCCATTACGAAAAAGTCGTTGACCTGCGGAAAGATATATACTTTAAAAAACAGCGCGACGGAAAAGGCGGTTAGCCCTTCGCCCACGATAAACAAAACAATTCTTACCGCAACATTCATACTTCCCGGCACGGTTATTTCGGGGTTGAACGCAGGTATAATTATACGCCATAAATCTAAAACCGCCCCGTAAAGCAAACAACTTAAAAACGACACCAAATAGACGGGCTTAAACTTACGCATTATAATGCAAAAGGCTATAAACAGTATTGCCTGAATAACGTATTCTGCCTGCCCGAAAGTTAAAAAGGTAAACTTTTGGCTTAAAACGTAAGCAGGCGCGACTATCATAGATAGCCCAAAGTCTACGGCAGACAGCATCGCCACCGAAAACGCCAAAATTATTACCGCCAAAAGGTAGGCGATTTCGCTTGGAAGTTTAAGTTTTTTCATTAGTTAAATTCCCATAAAAGAAAGAATAATATCGTTTTGAACGTAAAGGTATTCGTCTTTAATTTTTAAAGTGTTACCGTCGAACTCTATATACGCCGATTTTTTGGTTAGGGGTTTTTTGTATTTTTCCGAAAAGACAACATTGTATTCCTTTTCGAATTTTTTAACGTCTAACCCTTCTGCCGTACGCAACGCCAACATAATAGACTCGAACTCGGCGTCGTCGCCTTCTATTATTTCCGAAGATATTTCGGGCATTCTGTTTAGAATCACTGCGTTCATATACTCGTCTATGTTATAAGTGTTCGTAAAGCGTCTGCCGTCTATAAACGAAGAAGCCGATATACCCACGCCTATGTACTCACCGCGTTTCCAATAGTTTATATTATGTTTAGACTCGTAACCGCGTACGGAAAAATTAGACACTTCGTAACGCTCTATTCCCTTTTCTTTTAGGTAGGCGCGCGCTTGGTCGTAAATGTCTGCCACTTCGTCGTCCGACAAAAGTTCGCCGTTTAAGTAATCGGTATAAATGGGCGTGCCGGGTTCGGGCGTTAAGGCGTACATAGAAATATGCTTTACACCGCCCGCAAGCGCAAGTTCGATTGACTTTTTAACCTGCTCTGCCGTTTGACCGCTTAGCCCCAACAAAATATCCGCCGAAATATTTTCGCTTTTTAACATATTGCAACAAAGCAAAAAGTCTTTTGCGGTATGTATACGGTTAAGTTTTTTTAACTGCTCGTCGTAACCCGTTTGCAACCCGACCGAAAACCTGTTTATTCCTACGCTTTTGTATTCTTTAACCTTTTCGGGGGTAAGCGTTCCGGGGTTTATTTCTACGGTTATTTCGGGATTATCGGAAAGCGTAAAATTCTTTTTAACCTGCCTTATCGCCCCTGCGATAAACTTGGCGTCTACGACGGAAGGCGTTCCGCCACCGACGTATACGGTATCGAACGTCTTGCCTTTTAACTGCTTACCCCTGCCTTCCAATTCTCTATAAAGGCAAGCAAAATAACTTTCGGTTTTATTTATTTGGTTGGGGAAAGACGCAAAATCGCAATACGTACATTTGCTTTTGCAAAACGGTACGTGAATATATATACCGGCCATAATTTCTCCTTTTAGTATATCTTAAACATTATATAACGGTTTATGCTTTTTAGCAAGTAAAAAATCGGGGGCGGTAAAACGATACCGCCCCCGACAAACGTTTAACCGATTTTTAATAACTGAAAACTTTTACCGTTTTAATTGCCGTTGTCGGTTTTAAGAATGGAAATAAACGCTTCGGAAGGGATTTCTACCGAACCGATAGAACGCATTTTCTTTTTGCCTTCTTTTTGTTTTTCCAATAACTTCTTCTTTCTGGTAACGTCACCGCCGTAGCATTTTGCAAGCACATCTTTTCTGTACGCTTTTACCGTTTCTCTTGCGATTATTTTACCGCCGACCGCCGCCTGAATGGGAATTTCGAACATCTGACGCGGAATTACTTCTTTTAGTTTTTCGGCTATCTGTCTACCGCGCTCGTACGCCTTGTCTTTATGAACGATTATAGACAAAGCGTCACATATATCGCCGTTAAGCAACATATCCAGTTTTACCAAATCGCTTTTTTCGTAACCCGATATATCGTAGTCGAACGAAGCGTAACCTTTTGTTCTGGATTTTAGCTGGTCGAAAAAGTCGTAAATAATTTCGTTAAGCGGAAGCATATATTTTAACTGCACGCGAGTTTTATCTAAATAAGTCATATCTTTGTATACACCGCGCTTAAACTGACAAAGTTCCATAATGGGTCCTACGTATTCGGGCGGAGTGAATATGCTTGCGTTTATAACGGGTTCTTCCATATACGCTATTTCGGTAACGGGCGGTAGGTGTGTGGGGTTTTCTACCACCAACTGCGTACCGTCTGTTTTATAAACCTTGTAAGAAACCGAAGGCGCGGTGGTTATTATGTCTAGGTCGAACTCCCTTTCTATTCTTTCTTGAATAACGTCCATATGTAAAAGCCCTAAAAAACCGCACCTAAACCCGAAACCCAAAGCCGTAGAATTATCCGGCTCGATAGAAAGCGAAGCGTCGTTTAATTTAAGTTTAAGCAGTGCGTCTTTTAGGTCATTAAACTTACTTCCGTCTAACGGGAACACGCCCGAAAACACCATAGGAAGCGCCTTTTTATAACCCGGAAGCGGACTTGCCGTGGGGTTGTCTACTTGGGTAATCGTATCGCCGACGGCAGTGTCTTCTATACTTTTTATACTTGCCGAAATATACCCTACGTCGCCTGCCGACAAGCCGTCTGTCGGTAACATCTTAGGTGCGAAAACACCCGTTTCGGTTACGACGAATTCTTTGTCGGACATAAAAGTTTTAATTTTAGTACCGACCTTAACCATACCGTCTACTATACGCACAAAACATATTACGCCCTTAAAATTGTCGTAGTAACTGTCGAAAATAAGTGCTTTCAACGGCGCGTCGGGGTTGCCGTTCGGCGCAGGAATTTTTGTTATTATCTGCTCTAAAACTTCTTCTACGTTAAGCCCCGATTTAGCCGAAATTTTTGGTGCGTCGGAAACGTCTATGCCCAAAATGTTTTCTAGTTCTTCTTTGGCTTCTTCCGGTCTTGCCGAAGCCAAGTCCATTTTGTTGATGACGGGCATAATTTCTAAATCGTTGTCTATCGCAAGATAAGCGTTAGCCAGCGTTTGCGCCTGAACGCCCTGCGTAGCGTCTACTATTAAAATTGCGCCTTCGCACGCTTTTAACGAACGCGAAACTTCGTACGTAAAGTCTACATGTCCGGGCGTGTCTATTAAATTAAACACATATTCCTGCCCGTCTTTCGCCTTGTAAAACATACGAACGGGCGTAAGTTTTATGGTGATACCGCGTTCGCGTTCTAAATCCATAGAATCTAAAAGTTGTTCTTCCATATCTCGCGCGCTGACCTGCCCCGTCTTTTCCATAAGTCGGTCGGCAAGCGTAGACTTACCGTGGTCGATATGCGCTACAATACAAAAATTACGGATATTTTTTTGGTTTGTTGACATTGTGTTCCTTTTATTGTAATATTTATTAAAGTTATAATAGATTAAGTATATACTATATACGAAATTTTTTCAAGCGATTATTTTAAATTGATTTTTTATACGGTGAAATATTATGAAACAAAATCTAAACTCGGCATTGTTTAACACCCCTATCGCCCATCGCGGACTATGGGGCAACGGTATTATAGAAAACACGTTATCGGCATACAAAAACGCAACCGATAACAGCTACCCCATAGAAATAGACCTTTATTCGTCTACCGACGGCGAAGTGTTTTGTTTCCACGACAAAACTCTTGCGCGTATGACGGGGGAAAAGGGCAATATTTTCGATAAAAGTTCAAAAGAAATTAAAGCGCTAAAACTGTTAAATTCCGACGAACATATACCTTCTTTACAAGAAACGCTAAAAACGGTAAACGGAAAAACCCCGCTCTTAATAGAAATAAAAAACCAGCCCGACAAAAACATAGTAGAAAAAACTCTTGCAATCTTAAAAGACTATAAGGGCGAGTTTGCAATTCAAAGTTTTAACCCCGCGTATATTTACAAGGTAAAAAAACTTGCGCCCGACGTTCTTCGCGGAATACTTGCCACAAACGATAATAAAGACTTAAAGTTCGAAAAACCGCACGTACGCTTTATTATAAAAAATATGGCGCTTAACTTTTTAATTAAACCGCATTTTATAAGTTATAAGCATACGGGCATACCGCTTAAAAAACGCAAAACTAAAAACAAAGCCGTTCTGTGCTGGACGGTTACCGACGACGAAACGTATACCCGCATAAAACCGTTTGTCGATAACGTGATTTTTGAAAACTTTATTCCGAAAGACTAAACGAAATTATCAAACCGTAAACACAAAAAAGCAAGCCGTACGACTTGCTTTTTTTAAGTGTGGAGCTACTGAGCGGACTTGAACCGCTGACCTGCTGATTACGAATCAGCTGCTCTACCGACTGAGCCACAGTAGCAAAATATTCAAGCGAATTTCTTCGCCTAAATATATTAACACATTTTTTTAAATTTATCAACGGTTTTTAACCGCTTTATTTGTTTATTTTAAATCCGTGAGCGTCTAACCACTCTTTTGCAAGCGAATACCACTTAGAAACATACGGCAACGGCGAACAAACTTCTTGTGTGGCAAGCGACAACCCGTGATTGCCGTATTCTAAAATATGCAACTCGAACGGGACTTTTGCCTTTCTGTAAGCAGAAGCCATTAACAAACTGTTTTCGCAAGGAACTGCGGTATCTTGTACGGTAGACCATATAAACGCAGGCGAACTGTTTTCGGTTACTCTGTTTTCTAGCGACAAAAACTTTTCCGTTTCGGCATTACCGCCGGAAATTCTAAACAAACTATCCCTATGCGCAAACTCGTTAGAAGTAATTACGGGGTAACTTAAAACTACCGCGTCGGGGCGAACAAGGTCTGCCCTGTCTTTTAAAAATTCTTTTACGACGGCTTGGTCGAACAATGTGGCAAGCATACCTACCAAATGTCCGCCTGCCGAAAAACCTATCGCGCCGACGTGGTTTTTGTCGGTACATTGAGTTTCGGCGTTTTCTCTTATATACGCCATAGCCATACAGCCCTCTATTAACTGATAGGGGTAACTTATGCCGTCGCTTACAGAATACTCTAAAGTATATGCGTTATACCCGTCGGCTATGTACTGCAAAGCGACCTGTTCTTTTTCTCTTGCAGAAACAATACCGTATCCGCCACCGGGTACGACAAGCATTGCCGGACGAACTCTGCCTTCCGCAAAAGTGCTTTTTTCTTGAACGTAAACGTTTAAATACCCGTCGGCGGTTCGCGGACGGGCAATATTAAAATATTCGTATAAATCTATTTTAGAACAGAACATAAACATTCTCCTTAAACGCTTTTAATTATTTTAGCACATCGTATAGTTTTTATCAAGCAAGTATTGTAATTTTTATTATTTTTTGTTACAATAGTATTATGAATTATCATATAGACACAGGGCTTATTTGGGAAGTTTTTAAAAACAATTCCGAATGTCCGTTATGCGAAATCAAAAAGAAAGTAGAAGAACAATTTTTAACCGAGTTTTTAAACGACGCCGTTATGGAAGACAATACGCGTATTCGCGTCGGCAAAGTCGGGTTTTGCGCAAAGCATTTCGATATGCTTTTTTCTAGGCAAAACAAACTGTCGCTCGCCCTTCAAGTGGGCACTAGGCTAGAAAAAACCGAGCG